>NZ_CP102265.1:3055000-3355000 GCF_025147765.1 Blautia obeum ATCC 29174 | reverse complement strand
TTCAGAATCATCGTGATCGCGGACAATGGCAGTGGTACGAAGTTTGAGAGTATGATTCCAAGGCCGGAGATGCTGCTGACAGAGGTATGGCTTGGTACCAGGAAAAAATATACCGCAGCAGCAATGATCGCGACAGCAACGGTCAGTATGACTGTTTCCATAAAGATTTTTGCGTAATTCAGTTGTGTTTTCATAAAAGAAAATCCTTTTTCATTTTTAAAGTGTTATTTAATTCTGAGCTTCCGGATTTGGAAGATTTACCATGAGCGGTGCGTGCTCAAGTTCAGGAATGATCTTGTTTTTGAGGTCTTCAGTCGTGAATTTGAGACTTGAAGTATTGATACAAGGATGACATCCGAAGTAAGGATTTTTCATGACATCTTCATCAATCAGCAGCTGTACTTTCTTATCATGATCGTTCATCAGTCCCATCACACTGACAGATCCCGGAGTGATGTCCAAATATTTTTCCATATATTCCGGTTTAGCGAAGGACAGGCGGGCAGAGTTGATCTGTGCTGACAGATCCTTGGTCTTAAATGGCTTGTCACCTGGCATCAGAAGAAGGTAAAAGTTTGTCTCCTGCCGGTTGCAGAGAAAAAGATTTTTACATATAGTAGTGTCATCGCCCAGAATACGGTCAACTTCTTCGCAGGCTTCCATAGTCATAGTTGCTTCATGGTCTACACGCTGGTAAGCTATGCCAAGTTTATCCAACAGATCATAGACACGAATTTCTTTATCAAGTCTTCCTGATGTGGTTTCAGGTCTTCCATTCTGTAATTCCATTTTTGTGACTCCTTTTTTATTTCATATCTGTGAGTGTACCCCTTTTATATGGAGATTGTCAATGAGATGTGGCTTTGTGATCATTAAAAAAAAGTCTTTGCAAACCACATAAAATGCAGACGATCCAGCCGAATAACTTCAGTGCTCTTACAAAAGATTTCAAAGTGGTGCTGCCAGAAGAATTCCTTTATGAAAAAGAATAAATAGAGGTTGGTTGCAATATTCTCTCCTTATGCTATAATGATTCAAAATTGAACTATTCAAAAAAGAATTAAATAAAGGAGAGAAAAAACATGCAGATTTTATGGACGGTGATCGTCACATTTTTTGCAGGAATGGGAGCAGGGCTTGGAACGGGCTTTGCAGGTATGAGTGCTGCAGCTGTGATCAGTCCCATGCTCATCACATTTCTTGGGATGGATCCTTATATGGCGGTAGGTATTGCTTTGTCATCGGATGTACTGGCAAGTGCGGTATCCGCTTATGTATATGGAAAGAATAAGAATCTGGATATTAAGAACGGTGTGATCATGATGATCAGTGTACTGACCTTTACCGTAGTTGGAAGTTACGTATCGAGTCTTGTACCGTCAGCCACGATGGGGAACTTTTCAGTATTCATGACCTTCCTTCTTGGAATCAAATTTATTGTAAGACCGGTCATGACAACGAAAGAGAGCATGCAGAATGTATCAGCAAAGAAACGTGTAATTCAGTCAATCGTGTGTGGAGTTCTGATTGGATTTATCTGTGGATTTATCGGAGCCGGTGGTGGAATGATGATGTTGCTGATTTTGACATCTGTGCTTGGATATGAGCTGAAAACAGCTGTAGGAACCAGTGTGTTTATCATGGCTTTCACGGCATTTACCGGAGCGGCATCTCATTTTGCGATCGGTGGAATGCCAGATGTGACCGTATGGATTCTCTGTATCGTATTTACCTTTATCTGGGCAAGGATTGCTGCTGTATTTGCAAATAAGGCATCAACGAAAACGCTCAACCGCGCGACTGGCATCATACTGGTCGTACTTGGAATTGTAGTGATGTTATTTTCTTTATTGTCATAAAAAATTACTTTATAAAGTAAAAGTATCAGTAGAACGCAAAAGGAGAAGCCATTTTCAGGCTTCTCCTTTTAGTATGTTGTCAAGATTCTGATCCATAATATTCAGAATCTCGAGAAATTTCTGTCGCGTTTCGTTATCAAGGCCGGTCAGGATCCGGTCAATAAAATCCTGCTGAAGCTGTCGGCCCTTTGCAATGATTGGTTGAGCTTTTTCTGTACAGAGCAGTTCGGTCTTACGGCGGTCACTTTTGACCGCATGACGTTCCAGATATCCGTCACAGACAAGCTTGTCTACATTGACGGAAACTAGGTTTGCCTTTAATTTACGGACTTCGACAATATCCCGTGCAGTGCAGAATTCGGGATTATTTGCCAGAAACATAAGAATGTCGAATGCCGTCTGCGGCAATTTCAGTTCCTGACAAAGCGATTTACAGGTTCTGTTATATGCAAGAGAAGTTTTTCTTGCGAATTCAATGTTTATATCCATAAAAAATCCTCGATTATAGAAAGTATAAATATGATAGTTCAAATTTCAATTAATGGTGAATTTATGGGCAGCATGAGTGCGATCGTGCTGCCTTTTTTGCTGCTCGCCAGAACTTTTACCTGGCCGCCATGTTGTCTGGCAATCTCAGCTACCAGGGCAAGACCAAGACCGGCTCCACCCATGGCGCGACTGCGGGATTTGTCTACGCGGAAAAACGGGGCGAAGATTTTTTCCTGATATTCAGGTGAGATACCGATTCCAGTGTCTGTTACTTCGACTAAAGCATAGTCTGCTGGTTTGGAATGCGCAACAGGCAGTGCTTTTGTCTGAGATATTTTTACCGTTACTTTTCCACCAGAATGATTGTATTTGATGGCATTTTCCACAAGATTATAAACAGCACGGTAGAGAAGAAGATAGCTTCCGGTAACGGTGCAGTCACCCTCTTCCTGGATCAGTTCCACTTTTTTCTGGTCAGCAATGGAGGCAAGATCGCAGCAGACTTCATCGGTGAGTTCTGCCAGTGAAATAGAATCAGAGCGTTCAACGGATTGTATCCCGGTCATATCGAGAAGAACTTCAGATAGATGAGAAAGTCGTTCGGTCTGATTCTGGATCATTCCAAAGATGTCCTGATATTCTTCTATTGTCGGAGTTTTCTTGCGTGCAAAAACTTCGAGGTTTGTCTGCATGACAGCAAGCGGAGTTCTCAGCTCATGAGCGGCACTGGCAGAAAACTGCTTCTGTGCCGTAAACGCATCATCCAGTCGGGAAAGCATCTTATTAAAAGAGCCTGTAAGACGAGAAATCTCATCGTTTGTATCTGGAACTTCAAGAGACTCAGAAAGATTCTGGGCCTCTATTTTATTGACTTCGTTACTGAGTCTGCGTAGAGGCAGCAGTGCACGGCGGCTGATAAAATATGTACCGACACTGCTCAGGAGAATAATGATTGCAGTTGCAATGATACTTCTGGTGCGGAAAAGGTCTTTGGTTTCCTGTACCTGATCTGAAAGACCTGCAAACAGAGTGTTTGGATTAATGTTAAAGGTGATTGGCGTGGAATCAGTTTCATTGATCTTTACGACATAATCACCCAGATTTTCGATTCCGGTAACAGCGGAGTTACTAATAAAAAAATACATCAGGACACAGGTGACAGTCATCAGGAGCGTGATGATCAGTGTCAGCCTCCACTGCAGAGAGAGTTTTTTCAGAGGATTTTTTGTTGTATGTTCTTTTTTCATTTCAGATCCTCCATGAGAATGTAACCCTGTCCAACCTTGTTCTGTATTGGATCGTTTCCCAGAGCTGCGCGCAGCTTCTTGCGAAGGGAAGAAATGTGGACACGGATGGAATTACTGAAGCTGTTTACACTGCCGTCCCAGATATGTTCAATCAGTTCTTCCGGGCTGATGATACGATTCTGGTGGAGCATAAAATACTCCAGCAGAGCACTTTCCTTTCGGGTGAGAGAGAGTTCTTCACTATCAATGTGTGCTTTTCTGGTGCGGGTGTCAAAGCTGATGTGGCCGCACTTCAGGCAGACATTCTCCTGAATAAATCTGCGCCTGGTCAGACTGCGGATACGCGCTTCCAGTTCCTCAAAATGAAATGGTTTTGTCAGATAATCGTTTGCTCCAAGGTCAAGTCCTTCTACTTTATCCTCAATCTGGCCACGGGCTGAGAGAATCAGAACTGGTGTGGAAGAATTTGTCTCACGGAACTGCCGCAGGATATCCAATCCGTCAATGCCAGGAAGGTTCAGATCCAGAAGGATCAGATCGTAGTTTTCAGTCGTACATAATTCCAGCCCTTCGTCTCCGTCTAGGCAGGTATCGGTTTCATAGCCATCCATACGCAGCCCCTCTGCGATCGAACGGCAGAGCTGCTCTTCGTCTTCTATTATTAATATGTGCATGCGCATTCTCCTTTTTTCAGCAGATTTTGATCAGGTTACTGGGAACAAAGTGAGTAGTAACGATGTAATCTCTTCCTATCATATCATGTTCCGTATAAAATTCGTGTAAAAAAATAAATCGAAAAAATTTTTGATTTTCAGGATTTCTTAACACGAATTTTATAGACAGGATGCTATAATTGCGACTATAGTAAACAAAAGGACTACGAAGGGAGAATATAAATCATGAAATTCAGAACACAGAAAATCACAGCACTTATGGTAGCTGCAATAGTAGGGGTATCTACACTTGGAAGTGTATCAGTAATGGCAGCAGAAAGTACAGAAGCAATGGCGGTTCCGGCAGATCAGGCGGGAATGGTGGTTGATGGAGATGCAGCTGCAGCAGATGGTGACGCAATCTCGTCTGATTTTATACAGGGCACTTTTAAACCATCTGAGACAACAGTGCAGGCACAGGATTCTTATGAATATCCATTTCTTGGACTTAACATGAAGCTTCCTGAGGAACTGCTTAAACAGATAAAAGAGCAGACCATTGCAATGATCTCAAATGAAGTATGGAATGACAATGCAGATGCAATTAAATATGCATATATAAGCTGGAGCGAAATGACCGAGGAGCAGAAAGAGGCAGAGGTTGACAAGATGGGAACAGCATATGATGACTGGTACAATAGTCTTGCAAAAGTTGGAGCGATTGGAATCTATGACGAAGATTCTGAGAAAGAACTGGATAAGATCACAGGCTGCACAGAACACAAAGAAATCGGAAGCAGCAGCGACGGAAAATACAAATACTATCTGAGCACCAACAAGGATGCAGATGAATCCTTGAAAAAAGAAGTGGAAAAAATAGATGTGACACTCACAGAGATGACACCATTCCAGCAGCTTTCTGCATTTGACCAGCCGCAGGAAACCAGCAATGCAGGTGATTCTACAAATGTTGGTAAATTCGAGACAAAAGGCGTTGACGGAAAAGACTATACAGAAAAAGTATTCAGCGATTATGATCTTACACTTGTGAATGTTTTTACTACCTGGTGTTCTCCATGTGTAAATGAGATTCCGGAGCTGGAAAAACTCTATGAAGAGATGAAGGAAAAAGGTGTTGGAGTTGTCGGTGTCGTTCTTGATACAGTGAGTGATGATGCCAAACAGAATGAGGATACAGTGAAAAAAGCCGGTGTCCTTCAGGAGAAGACAAAAGCATCCTATCCGTTCCTGGTCCCGGATTCAACAATGATGAATGGACGTTTAAATGGTATCTCTGCTTTCCCGGAAACATTCTTTGTTGACAAAGAAGGAAATATTGTAGGCGAAACATATTCAGGAAGCCATACACTGGACGAATGGAAAGAAATCGTAGAAAAAGAACTCAAGAACATTTCTAAATAATAAAGCGATTCTGACAGAAAGATAAGAAAAATGATGAAAAAAATAACAGATTCAAAGTGGATAGGTCCTGCACTGGCAATTCTGGGAATACTCCTGATGATATTTGGAATTTACCGGGGCGAAGTGGATGTAGTCTTTACAAAGGCGATCAATATCTGTATGGAGTGTATTGGAATTGGATAATAAAAAAATGAAAATTAATGAGTGGCCGCGCCATGGGATTCAGGCACTGTGGGCGTTTCTTACCAACAGTCGCGTATCAGGATTTGTGACTGGCAAGATTTATACTGGAAATTTAAAACATGCATGTGTTCCGGGACTGAACTGTTATTCCTGTCCCGGTGCCACAGGCGCCTGTCCGATTGGATCTCTTCAGGCAGTGATCGGCAGCTGGAATTTTAAAATGGCATATTATGTAATAGGATTTCTGATCTTTGTCGGAGCCCTTCTTGGAAGACTTGTCTGTGGATTTCTCTGTCCGTTTGGACTGATACAGGATCTGCTGAATAAGATTCCATTTCCAAAGAAGATCCGGACATTTCGCGGGGATAAGCTATTACGTAAGCTAAAATATGTGATCTTTGTGGTATTTGTGATCCTGCTCCCAATGTTTGTCGTAGACATCATGGGACAGGGAGCACCTTATTTTTGCAAGCTGATCTGTCCGGCAGGTACGCTGGAAGGCGGACTTCCACTGGTACTTCTGAATAAATCCATGCGCAGTGCGATCGGCTGGCTTTTTATATGGAAGAATACGATCCTTGTTGTTACAATAATTCTTTCTATTATAATATATCGTCCATTTTGTAAATATATCTGTCCGCTGGGAGCTTTTTATTCAATATTTAATAGTGTTTCTGTTTACCGCTATAGAGTAGATATGGAAAAGTGTGTTCACTGTGGAAAATGTGCAAAAGCATGCCAGATGGAAGTAAACCCTGTGGATAACCCGAACAGTGCAGAATGTATCCGGTGTGGGCGATGTAAAAAGGCCTGTCCGACGCAGGCAATCCAGTGTGGAATTAAGAGAAAATAAAATCTTTATACAATCTTAATATCAAGTCTGATAATCTTATACTATCTTTGAACTCTGGCATATATAATAAAATGCAAAGTTAATGATAATAAAATCATCAAAAAGGAGCAGAAGTTATTTATGCCAGAGCATTTACATAAAAGAAAACATCTGACATCATTTCAATTAATTATCTTAGGTTTTGCGGGGGTGATCTTTATAGG
Source organism: Blautia obeum ATCC 29174 (assembly GCF_025147765.1). Taxonomy (NCBI): domain Bacteria; kingdom Bacillati; phylum Bacillota; class Clostridia; order Lachnospirales; family Lachnospiraceae; genus Blautia; species Blautia obeum. The sequence goes on along the minus strand of NZ_CP102265.1, from coordinate 3,348,091 downwards.
AGCCCTCATTTTAACTTTACCTGTTTCATCTGCAAGTGGAGTTGTAACGCCGTTTGATCAGGCACTTTTTACATCAACTTCAGCAGTATGTGTGACAGGACTTGTTGTGCAGGATACAGGCAGTTACTGGTCTATTTTTGGACAAGCAGTTATTTTGGCACTTATACAGATTGGAGGTTTGGGAGTTGTAACCGTTGCAGTATCAGTATTTATGCTGTCAGGACGAAAAATATCGCTCATGCAGCGGAGTACGATGCAGGATGCTATATCGGCGCCAAAAGTAGGAGGTATTGTCCGACTGACAAAATTTATTCTGAGAGGGACCTTTCTGATAGAAGCACTTGGAGCAGTATTATTGTTTCCGGTATTTTGTCGTGATTTTGGAATAAAGGGAATCTGGATGTCGGTTTTTCATTCTATCTCAGCCTTTTGTAATGCCGGATTTGATATACTTGGTACAACAGATCATACTTTTGTATCATTGACCGGATACAGCAGAAATATCTGGCTGAATATAGTTATTATGCTTTTGATCATACTTGGTGGAATGGGATTTCTTACCTGGGAAGATTTCTATACTAACAAATTTAAATTTAAACGTTATCGTATGCAGAGTAAGGTTATTCTGATCACTACAGCCATTTTGATCATTGCACCGGCGGTCTTCTTTTTTGCCTGTGATTTTGGCAATCTGCCTGCAGGCAAAAGATTGCTGGCATCAGTATTTCAGTCTGTAACGACCAGAACCGCGGGCTTTAATACCGAAGACCTGTCACTGATGACAGAAGCAGGAAAAGCTGTTATGATACTTCTAATGCTGATAGGTGGTTCACCAAGTTCTACAGCAGGCGGTATGAAAACAACAACCTTTGCAGTGTTGATACTGAATGCACTTGCTACATTCAGAAGCCGTGAAGACGCAGGCGCTTTTGGACGAAGATTTGACGGGCAGGTAATAAAGAATGCGGCTACTATAGCGATGCTGTATTTTATGCTGTTTTTCTTTGGGGGGATAACGATCAGTGTTTATGAAGGCCTGCCGGTACTGATTTGTTTTTATGAAGCAGCTTCTGCAGTAGGAACAGTAGGACTTACATTAGGAGTTACACCGGGACTTCACATAATATCACGTTTGATATTGATCGCACTTATGTATTTAGGTCGAGTAGGAGGAATGACATTAATATACGCGGTATTTTCCGGGAAAAACAATAATGGTGCAAAAATGCCATTAGAAAAAATAACAGTTGGATAAAAGGAGTAAAAAAATGAAAAATATTTTACTTATTGGTCTGGGACGTTTTGGAAAACATATTGCATTGCAGCTAAACCAGATGGGGCATGAAATTATGGCAGTGGATATTAATGAAGAACGGGTAAATAAAGTCCTTCCTTTTGTTACGAATGCCCAGATTGGAGACAGCACAGATGCTCAATTTTTGGAATCTCTTGGAATAGGGAATTTTGATATTTGTTTTGTTACGATTGGTGACAGTTTTCAGAATTCACTTGAGACAACATCGCTGTTAAAAGAACTGGGAGCCAAACTCGTAATCTCCAGAGCTGAGCGAGATGTACAGGAAAAATTTCTGTTACGTAATGGCGCAGACAAGGTAGTTTATCCTGAAAAACAAGTGGCAAAATGGGCATCTATTCGTTATACAGACGATCACATTCTTGATTATATGGAAGTAGATGCTTCTCATGCAATATTTGAAGTAGAAGTTCCCCATGAGTGGATTGGAAAAACAGTAGGAGGCCTTGATATCAGAAGAAAATATGATATAAATATTCTTGCAGTAAAGAATGAGGGAGAAGTCAGTATAGCGGTATCGCCGAATACGGTTCTTATTGCCGGAAGTACGATTCTCGTGTTGGGAGATTATAAGGCAATTCAAAAATGCTTTCATATCTAAGAACAAGAGGTGATAAACGAATGGCAAAGACAGTTCTAGTATTGATCGTACTTGTGATGTTCAGTATAGGGCTTTTTATAGTATCTAAAGTTGGTGTTTTTCTTAAAGAGAGTAAAAAAGAAGTTTCTGATGAAAGAGAAGGGGTACAATTAGTAAAAATACTGGAAGGAATACCAGGTGAAAGAACAAAAGTGAATATGAATATTCAAGATAGTGTGTGGACAAAAAGACAGAAAAATCATCATCCCATATATATTGAAAAACCATCGATAAAAGATTATTTGTTGACATTTTCAATATTTGTAGGTTGTACGGTGATCGGTCTGGTTTTTCAGAAACTTCATTTCACAGATACCAATATTGTTACAGTGTATATTCTTGGCGTGCTGGTCACATCTATTGTAACGGATGGTTATCTCTGCGGTCTGGTGGGATCGTTTTTAAGTGTTGTTCTTTTTTGTTTTTTTCTTACGGAGCCAGGAATGTCCTTTCAAACATATGCAGTTGGCTATCCGGTGACATTTTTAATAATGTTGATATCTTCAGTGCTTACAGGAACTCTTGCTGCCAAATTAAAAGATCATGCCCGGTTATCTGAGCAACAGGCATTTCGTACACAGATCTTATTTGATACGGACAGATTACTTCAACAGGCGAAAAACAGTGAAGAGATTCTTTGTGTTACCTGTAAGCAGCTGGTACGTTTGTTGAATCGAGACATTGTTGCATATATTGTGAAAAATAATGATTTATCAGAAGGAAAGATGTTTTTTAATAATACTAATGAAAGAAATGGAGAATATCTGACATCTGAAGAACAGTGTGTTGCAAGATGGGCATATGAGAATGGACAGCGCGCTGGAGCAACAACAAATCATTTTAGCAGTGCAAAATGTTTGTATCTTTCGATCCGTAGTGGAGAGAGTGTCTACGGAGTGATTGGAATACCAGTTAAAAAAGATGCAATGGATTCTTTTGAATATAGCATTTTACTTTCTGTGATCAATGAATGTGCGCTTGCAATGGAAAATTCACAAAATGCAATAGAAAAAGAAAAAAATGCTATTCTGGCGAAAAACGAACAGCTGCGGGCAGACCTTTTGCGAGCAATTTCTCATGATCTGAGAACTCCGCTTTGCTCTATTTCAGGAAATGCTGATATGTTGCTGAATAATGAGAGACGTTTGGATGATATAACAAAACAACAGATATATACAGATATTTATGATGATGCAGAATGGCTTATTGGTGTTGTAGAAAATCTGTTATCTATCACAAGATTAAATGATGGAAGATTGAAAATAAAATTCACAGATCAGCTTCTCGATGAAGTTATTGCAGAATCCCTGCGACATATCAGCCGAAAGCATGATGCTTATAAGATTCAGGTGGAATGTGAAGAACTGATTCTCGCCCATATGGATGTTCGACTTATCATTCAGGTTCTTGTTAATTTGATAGATAATGCGATAAAATATACACCGCAAGGTTCAACCATATGTATTCGCGGATTAAGAACAGATGGCAGAGCGCAAATAAGTGTAGAAGATAATGGACCGGGGATTGCGGATGAAATGAAATCGCATATATTTGAGATGTTTTATACCGGAAAAACTACGATTGCTGACAGTCATCGTAGTTTGGGGCTGGGCCTTGCATTATGCCATTCAATTATTGAAGCACATGAAGGGGAATTAACACTTAAGGATAATTATCCTCATGGCTGTATTTTTGTTTTTACATTACCGTTAAGTGAGGTAACACTAAATGAATAAAACATCAATTCTTATTGTAGAAGACGATCGTCCTATACGAAATCTGATCGTAACAACATTAAAAACACATGAGTACAAATATCTTACAGCAGAAAATGGGAGAGAAGCGATTTTGGAAGCATCTTCACACAATCCGGATATCATTTTACTCGATCTGGGGCTTCCGGATATGGAAGGAGTAGATGTGATAAAAAAAATTCGTACCTGGTCCAATATGCCGATTATTGTTATCAGTGCCAGAAGTGAGGATTCTGATAAGATTGAGGCTCTTGACGCAGGTGCGGATGATTATATTACAAAACCTTTTTCAGTTGAAGAATTGCTTGCACGTATACGTGTTACACAGAGACGACTTGCGGTTATTCAGACTGGTGAGATACAGAAGACGGCTGTTTTTATTAATGGAGAACTGAAAATTGATTATACTGCCGGCTGTACTTATATGAGAGGGGAGGAGTTACATCTCACACCTATTGAATACAAACTTCTTTGCTTATTATCTCGTAATGTAGGTAAGGTGTTAACACATACTTATATTACACAACAGATATGGGGAAGGTCTTCAGAAAATGATGTTGCATCTCTTAGAGTTTTCATGGCAACTTTGCGTAAAAAACTTGAATCAGATAAGAATGAAATTCAATATATTCAGACACACATTGGGATTGGGTATCGAATGCTGCGGATAGAGTAAGTAACCTTTGATTATTTAAGATAATATAATATATAGCAAGAATTCTCCTTCCTCTACAGGTGGGAGATGAATTGTAAAAAATAAAAAAGAACATTTGTTTGGCAACGCAATCCATGGTATAATAGAATCAGTCGATAAGATAAGGTAATTATTCAAAAAAGGGCTGGTTTTATGGAAAATATGGATCACAATGCACATTCAGTGTACTTGATGTATTATCATCTGATCATGGCGGTGAAATATCGAAGAAAAGTTATCAATGATCCAATTTCAGAAAGAGCAAGGGAAATATGGGAAAATATTGCCCCACGGTATGGAATTGTTTTGGAGGAATGGAATCATGATATTGACCATGTGCATGTAATGTTTCGTGCACAGCCTAAAACGGAACTCAGTAAATTTATCAATGCTTATAAAAGTGCCAGCAGTAGGCTGCTGAAAAAAGAGTATCCGGAAATCCGGGAAAAACTTTGGAAAGAAGCATTCTGGAGCCAGAGTTTCTGCCTTTTGACGGCAGGAGGGGCGCCAGTAGAAGTGATCCGTCAATACATCGAAACCCAGGGAGAGAAAAAGAATTGAACATAGCATATCGTTTCCGGATTTATCCAACAGAAGAACAGAAGATACTCCTTGGAAAAACATTTGGCTGCTGTCGTTTTCTGTATAACCAGATGCTTAATGACAAGATCCAGGAGTATAAAAAGTCAAAAACGATGTTAAAGAATACACCAGCTATGTATAAAAAAACGTATTCATTTCTGAAAGAAGTTGATTCGCTGGCCCTAGCAAATGTTCAGCTTCATCTGGAGAAAGCATATAAGAACTTTTTCCGTGATCCGAAGGTTGGATTTCCGCGTTTCAAGTCAAAACATCATTCCAAAAACAGCTACACAACAAATGTGGTCAACGGAAATATTCTGGTAGAAGGTAACCGGATCCGGCTTCCGAAATTAAAATGGATCTCCATGAAAAAACACAGGGAGCCTGCAGAAAACTGTCGTCTGAAATCAGTGACAGTCAGTATGGAGTCATCTGGAAAGTATTTTGCAAGCCTGCTGTATGAAGGATACAGCTGCGAAAACCAAGCAGCAGATAAGGATTACAGCAATGCAAAAATACTGGGGATTGATTATGCGATGCAGGGGATGGCAGTGTTTTCAGAAGAGATCGAGCTTGAAAAAGCAGGGTTCTTCAGAAAAAATGAAAAAAGGCTGGCAAGGGAACAGCGTAAACTGTCAAGATGTGTAAAAGGGAGCCACAATTATGTGCGGCAGAAAAAGAAAGTTGCCAGATGTCATGAAAAAATACGCAGCCAGAGAAGAGATTATCTGCATAAACTGAGCCGCAGGATCGCAGACCAATACGATATAGTTGCGGTAGAAGATATTGATATGAAAGCGATGAGCCAGTGTCTGCATTTTGGGAAAAGTGTACAGGATAATGGATACGGGATGTTCCGGAATATGCTGGAATATAAGCTTGAATGGAAGGGAAAAGAATTAATAAAGGTAGACCGCTTTTTCCCTTCAAGCAAAAAATGCAGTAAATGCGGAAAGATAAAAAAAGAGCTGAAATTATCCGAAAGAGTTTATCACTGTACGTGTGGGAATGAGATGGATAGAGATCGAAATGCAGCAATCAACATCCGCGAAGAGGCAAGAAGGATGCTGGCAGCATAAACTGTCCGTATCCGGATAATAAGAAAGAAAATAAGCCCGCGTCCGGGCAAAAAAATCGCGGGGCACGCGAGGATAGCTTGTAGATACTTGGCTCAGTAGAGCCATTGAGCAAGAAGCCCCCACTTCAAAATCAGAGATTTAAGTGGTGGGAGCATGTCACGATATAGATAGGTAAATGCAGAATTATCTGATATAATGAAGCTACTTGTATTGAAAATGAAAGAGGAGGAATAAGCAGTGATTTGTGGAATGACATATTTTCAGATATGCCTGTATTTCCTGGTCTATTCTTTTGGAGGATGGGTAGTTGAAGTTATTTTTCATGCAGTTGCGCTTGGAAAAGTAATAAACAGAGGATTTCTGAACGGACCGGTCTGCCCGGTATATGGCTTTGGTGTGCTCTCTGTTTTTGCCCTGCTTAATACGATTCAAAGTGGTGGACATCAGATGAGTGAAGGAATGATCTTTGTATTTGGATTTGTTCTTGCTACAGCGGTTGAGTTGATCGCAGGATGGCTGCTTGATGTGTGTTTCCATGCAAGATGGTGGGATTATTCAGATAAACCGTTGAATTTTCATGGATATATCTGCCTGGAGTTCTCTCTGATCTGGGGCCTTGCAATCGTTATGGTAGTAAAGGTTTTTCAGAAATATGTAGAAAATCAGGTGTCTCATACACCGGCAACCTGGGAGTGGGTTGTGATAGCAATCTTATATGCAGTGTATCTGACAGACTTTATTGTAACAGTAGCAGTTATCCGTGGATTGAATAAGAAACTTACCAGATTGGATAAAGTCAGCTCAGATCTGAGAATTGTGAGTGATAAGCTTAGTGATACACTGGCAACGACTACGATTGATACAGCGCAGAAGGTTGGCGAAAGAAAGGTTCAGGCAGCACTTGCAAAAGCCGAACTGCTTGAGACGACAGCTGCCCAGAAAGAAAAAACTGTTGAAATGCTCCGTATGAAAAAAGCAGAACTTCAGGCACAGTTTGACGAGTTATCCAGTTCCATCACAAATCATACTGTATTCGGTCAGGGACGACTTCTTAAAGCTTTCCCTGAGATGAAACACAGAGATTACTTTGAGCTGATTCAGGAATTGAAGAAAAAACTGAAATAAAATGAAAATCATTTCTGACTGAGTTGTATTCTTTTGCGGTTATAAACCAGATGTAGATACATGGCATCCTGTGCCCGGAGTGGGTCATGGGATGCTATGGCATTCGTAATCTCGCGGTGAGTCTCGATGGTTTCTTCATGCAGAGGCACGTAAATTGGTTGATTCTATCCGAAAATAATCGGAGCTAATACACATATTCATATTCAGAAAAAAGCAGAACCCGGCAGTAATGCAGAGTTCTGTTTTTTGTTACAGCGAAAGAGAGAGCTTGACAATTTCTCCAACTCCTATATAATTAACAATGGTAATTATCAAAGATAACTATACAGGAGCTTTTTATGACAAACGAAAAAGTTAAGAGAATGCTTGATGCATGTTATCAGGCAAAACGAATACGGGAATTACTTCCTCCACTTCCGCAGGGAGTCATGCCGTCTTATATTCAGTATATGGATACGATCCAGAAACTGGAAAAGCAGGGAATTAAGGTGAAGATCTCAAACATCAGTGATGCAATGAATCTGCCGCGTCCGGGAGTGACCAGAACCGTAAAAGAGATGGAAGCGAAGGGCTATCTTCATAAGTTTGCATCCAAGGAGGATGGACGTGTCACATATATAGCCATCACCGAAGAAGGAAAGAAGCTGTCCCAGAAATATGATAAGGATTATTTCTGGGAACTGGCGCTTTCTCTCAGTGATATTTCCGAGGAAGATGCGGATTGTATGATCCGTACGATTGAAAAGTTCTATCAGATTATGTGCGAGAGGAGAAAAGAATATGACAAACGATAAAGCAGATTTTACACAGGGAAGCATCCTGAAAAAACTGGTTGCATTTATGATGCCGGTTCTTGGAGCCTTGATCCTGCAGGCTGCGTATGGTGCAGTTGACCTCCTGGTCGTAGGTAGATTTGGTTCCACATCAGGGCTTTCAGCAGTTTCCACCGGAAGCCAGGTGTTGAACCTGGTAACCTTTGTAGTAGTTCAGTTTGCAATGGGAATTACGGTCATGATCGCCCGTTATCTTGGTGAAAAAAGACCGGAAAAAATTGGAGCTGTCATAGGTGGCGGCGTTGTTGTATTTACGATCATCTCAATAGCATTGTTTTTTGTAATGGTGTGCTTCGCACGTCCGATTTCTGTACTGATGCAGGCACCGACTGAGGCAGTTGATCTTACCTCCAGTTATGTACGGATCTGCGGTGGCGGAATCTTTTTCATTGTAGCTTATAATCTGCTGTCAGCAATTTTTCGTGGGCTGGGAGACAGTAAGTCACCGCTGCTTTTTGTACTGGTTGCATGTATCGTAAATGTGATCGGAGATATGGTCCTGGTAGCCGGATTTCATATGGATGCAGCAGGCGCTGCAATTGCAACGGTTACAGCACAGGCGCTCAGCGTTGTATTTGCCGTGCTTCTTCTTATCAAAAAAGATCTGCCGTTTACGATCAAAAAAAGTGATTTCAGACTGAACCCACAATGTAAGAGATTTCTTCAGATTGGTTTGCCACTTGCATTGCAGGAGTTCCTGACTCAGCTTTCCTTCCTGGCACTCTGTGCCTTTGTCAACCGACTTGGTCTGGAAGCCTCTTCTGGATATGGGGTGGCCTGCAAGATCGTTAACTTTGCAATGCTCGTACCAAGTTCACTGATGCAGTCCATGGCGTCCTTTGTATCCCAAAATGTAGGTGCAGGAAAGAAAAAACGTGCAAAACAGTCCATGTTTACCGGAATCGGAGTGGGACTGGTGGTTGGATGCCTGGTATTTGTGCTTGTGATGTTTAAAGGGGATGTAGTCGCAGGTATTTTCTCAACCGATGCCTCAGTTATCCAGAATGCCTTTGACTATCTGAAAGGTTTTGCACCGGAGACAATCGTAACTGCAATTCTGTTCAGTATGATTGGTTATTTCAATGGAAATAATAAGACCGTCTGGGTTATGATCCAGGGACTGGTCCAGACACTTCTGGTTCGATTGCCGTTGGCATACTATATGAGTATCCAGCCAAATGCAAGCCTGACCAAGATCGGTCTGGCCGCACCGGTGGCAACTGTGACAGGAATTATTTTGAATGTGGGATTCTTTATTTATCTGAATCGCAAAGAAAAAGCAGTTACTTCTCCATCTTCTTAAGTTCAGGCAGTACGGTACAGAGCATGGTCACAAAGCAGATACTTCCGCCGATCACATTTGATACAGGTTCTGCAAGGAATACGCCCTTGGTTCCCATATGTAAAGCATATGGCATCAGATAGGTAAGCGGAACGACTATAAATACTTTGCGGAGCAGGGAGAAGAAAATCGCAAATTTCTTCTTATTCAGAGACTTAAATACAGTCTGTCCGATGTACTGCAGATCCATAAAAATAAATGCTGCAAAATATTGTTTTAATGCGATCACTGCATCTTTCAGCAGCACGGTATCGGAGCTGAAGATTCGGATCAAAAACTCCGGGATCAAAATGATCATACTCCATGTAACAGCGGTATAGACGAGAACCATGACCGACAGTATAGCACCGGCTTTGCGTACGTGCTTTGGACGACATGCACCATAATTATAGCTCAGAATCGGAGAGGCTCCCTCGTTTATGGCATGAAGAGGTGTCTCTACCAGCTGGCGTACACTGGAGACGATAGTCATAACAGAGATATAGATATCTCCTCCGGTAACAGATAGTACATTGTTGCAGCAGATCGTTACCAGGCTGTTTGTCAGCTGCATGATAAATCCGGCAGAGCCAAGACTTACAATATCTTTGGCGTAACCGGTACATTGCGGAACTTCATTTTTCCTGAGAAGACGGACTCTTAATTCTGATTTTCTGGTAAGGAAAAACAGTACAAAAGCTGCGGATAAAGTCTGAGAGAGTATGGTGGCAATCGCAGCTCCCTGTACTCCAAAACCAAGGACAAAGATAAACAAAGGATCCAGCAGAAGGTTTGCAACAGCTCCGATGGCAACAGAAAGCATACCGATAGTTGAATAACCCTGGGCGTTGATAAAAGGATTCATTCCGATGGAGATCATAGACGGCAAGGTTCCAATCAGGTAGATCATTATATAAGGATAAGCATAAGTAAGGGCATTCGAAGAAGCACCGAATACGACCAGGATTGGACGGGCAAACAGAAAGCCGATGAGCATCAGGAAAACACCGCAGATGCAGAGCATGGAAAAAGAAGTATCCATGATCTGGACGGCAGTGTTTTCCTGTTTTTTTCCTCTGTAAATGGAGAACAGCGGCGCACCGCCACTTCCGAACAGATTAGAGAAGGCCGTGATGATCACGATGATGGGAAAACAAAGTCCTACTGCGCCAAGTGCAGTAGTTCCTACTTTGGGGATTCGTGCGATATAGACACGGTCAACGATGTTATACAATAAATTTAAAATCTGAGCGACTAGCATGGGCAGAGTTGCACCTAAAATATTTCCGGTCACGCTTCCGTTTTCAAAGTCAATTCTTTTCATTTTATTCATGTCCTTAGAGTTATTATTGTAACTGAGTATAGCATTTTATTAAATATATGTAAAACGCAGTGAAGTGGTGAATTAAGTAATCATTGACAGCGTTTTTTTTACGTGTTATGATAAATTCGATTTTGAGAGACGAAGATGCAGAGTAACAGACAGAGTCTTTTCAAAGCAATTGTTTTGGACCACCCATCAGGGTTAAGGCCATACGGACAGCCGGGTCCACTGCCGATTATGGTAACTTTGGTTACCTTATTGATTGAGTTAAAAGCTCAAATTTTATAAGTAGGTTCCTTTGATAACCGAGATGCGCCCAAAGCGCAGACTTGTGAAACGATCAATAAGAGTAGTAAAAGTATGATTGCTATATAGACTCTGATACGCATGCGGATATAGATCAAACGCAGGTTTGTGGCTTAGTGCCCTGACCTGCTTTTTTTATTCAGTCTGTGGAATGTAGATTAAGGGTTGATACAAAGGAAACTGGAATTGGAGGAATGATGAAAGGAAGTCGTTTTAAATTAAACCAGAATCATGCACCAATACATGAAGCTCTGGAGACTTTCCGTCGTATGAGGGTTGTACCATTTGATGTACCTGGCCATAAACGAGGAAGAGGCAATCCGGAACTGACAGAATTTCTGGGACAAAAATGTGTAGGTGTCGATGTTAACAGTATGAAGCCACTGGATAATCTCTGCCATCCGGTATCAGTAATACGGGAGGCAGAAGAACTGGCAGCAGATGCTTTTGGAGCAGCACATGCATTCTTGATGGTAGGAGGCACGACAAGTTCCGTACAGACGATGGTCCTGACTGCCTGCAAACGTGGAGATGAGATTATACTGCCTCGTAATGTCCACAGGAGTGTTTTGAATGCACTTGTTTTATGCGGTGCGATTCCTGTTTATGTAAACCCGGAGGTGGATCAGCGGCTCGGAATTTCCCTTGGAATGAAAAGGGAACAAGTGGAGAAAGCAATAAAAGAACATCCAAAGGCAGTTGCAGTACTGGTAAACAATCCGACTTATTATGGAATATGCAGTGATCTGCGTGCAATCGTCAAGATGGCCCATGATGCAGGAATGCTTTGCCTGGCAGATGAGGCACATGGAACGCATTTTTATTTTGGAGGAGGTCTTCCGGTTTCTGCCATGGCAGCAGGTGCAGATATGGCAGCTGTGTCCATGCATAAGAGTGGAGGAAGTCTTACACAGTCAAGCCTTCTTCTTACTGGTCCGGACGTACACGCAGGATATGTGCGCCAGATCATCAACTTGACACAGACGACCTCAGGAAGCTATCTTCTTATGTCAAGCCTTGATATTTCAAGAAGAAACCTTGCACAGCGCGGCCGTCAGATTTTTCACCAGGTAGCCGATATGGCAGAATACGCCAGAGAGGAAATCAATGCGATCGGCGGTTATTATGCGTTTGGCAAAGAACTGGTAAACGGAGATTCCGTTTTTGATTTTGATATAACGAAACTGAGTGTACATACGCTGGATATCGGACTTGCTGGAATCGAAGTGTACGATATTCTGCGTGACGAATATGATATTCAGATAGAGTTTGGAGATATCGGTAATATTCTTGCGTATCTTTCCATTGGAGACCGTGCGCAGGAAGTAGAGCGGCTTGTGAGCGCGCTCGCAGAGATACGCAGACGTTTTCAGACAGATGGTTCAGGACTTCTGAGCCAGGAATATATTGATCCACAGGTAGTGACCAGCCCGCAGGATGCTTTTTATGCGGACAAATGCAGCCTGCCGCTTCGTGAAACCGAGGGTAAGGTCTGCAGTGAATTTGTAATGTGCTACCCGCCTGGAATTCCGATTCTAGCACCGGGAGAACGTATCACAGCAGAGATCCTGGATTATATTGAGTATGCCAAAGCAAAGGGCTGTAATATGACAGGACCGGAAGATCCAGATATTTTGAGACTGAATGTTCTGACAGGGAGGGAATGACAATGGAAATGTGGTTTTCAGAATTTCATACACCGGATGTGAAACACAGTATCCGGGTAAACCGCCAGCTTTATTCCAGACAGAGTGAGTATCAGAGAATTGATATTTTTGAGACACCGGAATTTGGTCGTGTTCTGACTCTGGATGGAAATGTAATGCTGACAGAGCGTGACGAATTTATTTATGATGAGATGATCACGCATGTGCCGATGTCGGTCCATAAAGAAGCAAAAGATATTCTGGTGATCGGTGCCGGAGATGGCGGCGTTGTCCGTGAACTGACCAGATATGACAGAGTACGTCACATTGATCTGGTAGAAATGGACCCGATGGTTGTTGAGGCCTGTCGTGCCTATCTTCCGGGAAATGCCTGCAGACTGGATGACCGAAGAGTACATCTTCATTATGAAAATGCGCTGAGATTTATCCGAAGGTGCGAAGCAAAATATGATCTGATCATCGTGGATTCTTCTGACCCGTTTGGTCCGTCTGAAGGATTGTTTACCCGTGAATTTTATGGAAACTGTTACAATGCACTGAAGGATGACGGGATTATGGTAAACCAGCAGGGAAGCCCGTTCTACGCAGAAGATGCACATGCCATGCAGCGCAGTCATAAAAGGATTGCCAGCACCTTCCAGATCAGCCGTGTTTACCAGGCACATATCCCAACCTTTGCTGCAGGTTACTGGCTGTTCGGATTTGCAAGTAAAAAATATCATCCGGTGGATGACCTGGATGCAGAGGCATGGAATGCATTAAATCTCCGTACACGTTACTATACGACCAGACTCCATAAAGGGGCATTTTATCTTCCGGCTTTTCTGGAAGACATGCTGAAAGAAGTGGAGGATTAATTTATGATCTTACCTAATATAGAAACTTTTATCGGCTGCGAAAGCAGTTTTGAGGAAGCATCCATTGTTCTTTATGGTGCGCCGTTTGATTCTACAACAAGTTTTCGTCCGGGTGCCCGCTTTGGTCCATCAGCCATGCGCCATGAGAGTTTTGGCCTGGAGACCTACAGTCCGTATCAGGATAAAGACCTTATAGACATCAGCGTATTTGACAGCGGAGATCTGGAGCTTTGCTTTGGAAGCAGTGAAATAGCACTTTCAGACATTCAAAAGAGAGCAGAAGAAATTTTGAAAGCAGGAAAATTCCCACTGCTTCTGGGAGGAGAACATCTGGTAACATTGGGAGCAGTGCGTGCCGCAGCTGCAAAATATCCGGATCTTCATATTATTCATTTTGATGCTCATGCAGATCTGAGAGATGATTATCTCGGAGCAAAATTAAGTCACGCCTGTGTTCTTCGAAGATGCCATGAAATTGTGGGAGACGGCCATATCCATCAGTTCTGTATCCGAAGTGGAGAGAGAGAAGAATTTCAGTTTGCTTCCAGACACACAGATTTTCATCCGTTTACTTTTGAAGGACTGGAAGAAACAGTCAGAGAGCTGAAAGAGAAACAGGTTCCGGTGTATTTTACGATTGATCTGGATTGTATGGACCCGTCAGTATTTCCGGGAACAGGGACTCCGGAGGCAGGCGGCGTGAGCTTTTTAGAGCTTCTTAAAGCAATCCGCATTGTTTCTCAGACGAACGTGGTAGGAGCAGATGTCAATGAACTGGCTCCTATGCTGGATGTGAGTGGTGTTTCAACTGCAACAGCCTGCAAGGTTCTTCGTGAACTGCTTCTGGCAATTGCAAAATAATATTAATAGAAAACAGTAATATATCAACATAAAAAAGGAGAAAAATTATGAGTAGAGTATTAGTGATCGGCTGCGGAGGAGTAGCCAGTGTGGCAATTCAGAAATGCTGCCAGGTTGATGAGGTATTCACAGAAATGTGTATTGCAAGCCGTACAAAGGAAAAATGTGATGCACTTGTAGAAAAACTGAAAGGAAAGACAAAAACCGTTCTTACTACAGCTAAGGTGGATGCAGATGATGTGGATCAGCTGATCGAACTGATCAACAGCTACAAACCAGATCTGGTAATGAACATCGCACTTCCTTATCAGGACCTGACGATCATGGATGCATGTCTGGCATGTGGTGTAAACTATATGGATACAGCAAACTATGAGCCGGAAGATACCGATGATCCGGAGTGGCGTGCCATCTATGAAAAACGCTGCAAAGAAGAAGGATTTTCCGCATACTTTGATTATTCCTGGCAGTGGGCATACCGTAAAAAATTCGAAGATGCAGGACTTACAGCACTTCTTGGATGTGGATTTGACCCGGGTGTTACACAGGCTTACTGTGCCTATGCATTAAAGCATGAATTTGATCAGATTGATACCATCGATATCCTGGACTGCAACGGCGGTGATCATGGATATGCATTTGCAACAAACTTTAACCCGGAGATCAATCTTCGTGAAGTAAGTGCACCGGGAAGTTACTGGGAAAACGGACACTGGGTAGAAATCCCGCCGATGGATATCAAGAGAGAATATAACTTTGACCAGGTTGGAGACAAGGATATGTATCTGCTCCACCATGAGGAGATTGAGTCTCTTGCAAAAACAATCCCGGGTGTAAAACGTATTCGTTTCTTCATGACTTTTGGACAGAGTTATCTGGATCATATGCGTTGCCTTGAAGATGTAGGAATGCTTTCCACAACACCGATTCAGTACAATGGACAGGAAATCGTTCCGATCCAGTTTTTGAAAGCACTGCTTCCGGATCCTGCAAGCCTTGGACCACGTACAAAAGGAAAAACAAATATTGGATGTATCTTTACAGGTGTAAAAGATGGAAAAGAAAAAACCTACTATATCTACAATGTATGTGATCATCAGGAATGCTACCACGAAGTAGGAAGCCAGGCAATCAGCTATACAACAGGTGTTCCGGCAATGTGCGGAGCACTTATGATGCTGACCGGAAAATGGATCAGACCAGGTGTGTATACTGTAGAAGAATTTGATCCAGATCCGTTCCTGGATGCACTTGACCGTTATGGTCTGCCACGCAGCGAAAGCCACGATCCAAAGCTGGTAGACTGATGGAAGGGTTGGATAAAAGAGCTCCGTTTACAGCCACCGGCGGAATGATCCCGCCGGAATTCCAGAATCTAAAAACACCCTGCTACATCCTAGATGAAAAAGCACTCATAAAAAATGCAAAACTGCTCGGTGAAGTGTCTGAGCGAACAGGCTGTAAGATGCTCCTGGCACAGAAAGCATTCAGCAATTATGACTGCTATCGTTTTTTTGAGCCGTATCTTGCAGGTACGGAGGCCAGCGGACTGTTTGAGGCACGACTCGGAGCAGAGGAAATGCCGGGAAAAGAGGTTCATGTATTCTGTGCAGGCTACCGGGCCGATGATTTTGAAGAACTTCTTCAATATGCGGATCATATCGTGTTTAATTCACCATCGCAGCTCCTTCGTTTTGGTGCAAAGGCAAAAGTAGCAGGAAAGAGCGTCGGATTGCGGATCAATCCGGAATGTTCTACTCAGGAAGGACATGATATCTATGATCCCTGTGCTCCGGGAAGCCGTATGGGTACGACAAGAGCACAGTGGGATGAAGCATTTCAGAAAAATCCGGAACTTTTGGATTTACTCGATGGCCTTCACTTCCATACTCTCTGCGAGCAGGATTCCGATGATCTGGAGACAACTCTTGTTTCAGTAAAGAAGCATTTTGGTGATCTCGCTTCCAGAGTAAAGTGGATCAATTTTGGCGGCGGCCACCATATCACAAGACCAGGTTACGATATTGAAAGACTGGAACGTTGTATCCGGATGGTACAAGAGGAATGGAAGGCAGAGGTTTATCTTGAGCCCGGAGAAGCGTGGGCATTAAATGCAGGATTCTTGCTGACCAGCGTGTTGGATGTTCTGAAAAACGGAGAGACACAGATTGCAATCGTGGATGCCAGCGCAGCCTGTCACATGCCGGATGTACTGGAAATGCCTTATCTTCCGCCACTTTTGGGAACAGATGAGACAGAAGAGGGTGGAATCACTGTTCGCCTTGGAGGGTCGACCTGCCTGTCAGGAGATGTGATCGGAGAGTATAAATTCCGACAGCTTCCGGAATATGGAGATCTTCTGATGTTTGGAGACATGGCCATCTATACTACATGTAAAAATAACACCTTTAACGGAATGTCATTGCCGAATATCTGGCTCAGACATGCTGACAATACGATGCAGCAGCTTACAGAGTTTGGTTATATGGATTTTAAGGAAAGACTTGGAAGTCGTGAATAACGGCTTCCTTTTTTTATGTCGAGAGCATATCATCGGATTAAATATGTTGAAATGGAATATGTACGTCATAAATAGGAATACATCAATATCCCCCTACAGGGCTTATGGATGCCAGACCGTTTTGGTATCATTGAGTAAGTTAAGTTACCAAATAAAAAGCGAGGGAACAGATAATGAAAAAGGGGATTTTAACAATTGCCGGAATGCTTCTGACTGTATCACTGGTCAGCGCCGGAACCACAGTGCCTGTACTGGCAGATGAAGAAACAACACTGGTATACGGAAGCGGAGATTATACCAGAATCAACCCGGCCATGGACGAACATGGCGAGATCAATATTCTGATCTTTAATGGATTAACTGCACATGACGGAGACAATCAGGTAGTTCCGGGACTGGCAGAAAGCTGGAAATTTGATGATGCAACAAATACCTACACATTCCACATGGCAGAAGATGCTAAATGGCAGGATGGCGAACCTGTTACAGCAGACGATGTTAAATTTACGATCGAAGCTATCATGGATCCGGAAAATGGTTCTGAGAATGCACCAAACTACGAAGACGTAGAAGAGATCAACGTGGTTGATGACCATACAGTTGAATTCAAACTCGAGGACAAAAACGTTGCATTTCTTGACTATATGACAATGGCAGTTCTTCCTAAGCATCTGCTTGAGGGAGAGGATATGCAGACATCTGATTTCTTCCGTAACCCGGTTGGAACTGGCCCATACAAAATTGAATCCTGGGATGAAGGACAGGCTATCACACTTGCTAAAAATGATGATTACTTCAAAGGTGAGCCTTCTATCGATAAAATCGTATTTAAGATCGTACCAGATGACAATGCAAAAGCTCTTCAGTTAAAATCCGGAGAACTGGATCTGGCTCTTTTAACTCCAAAGGATGCAGCAGCTTTTGCCGGAGACGATGCTTATACATGTTATGATATGAAGACTGCTGATTATCGTGGAATCATGTTTAACTTTGGAAACGAATACTGGCAGAAAAACCGTGACCTGATCCCGGCAGTATGCTACGGACTTGACCGTCAGGCAATCATCGACGCAGTTATCCTGGGACAGGGAATGCCTGCTTATGGTCCTCTTCAGAGAAATACCTACAACTGTGAAGATGTTGAGCACTATGATTACAATCCGGAAAAATCAAAAGAAATCCTTGAAGCTGCCGGATGTGAAATGGGTGATGATGGATTCTACTACCGCGACGGCGAAAAAGTAGGTTTTGTGATCAGTGTAAGTGCCGGAGACCAGGTACGTATTGACATGGCTCAGATCGCAGCACAGGAACTGAGGGAAATCGGTATGGATGTATCTGTAGAAATCCCGGCACAGACAGACTGGGCAGGACAGATGGCATTCCTGATCGGATGGGGAAGCCCGTTTGATGCTGACGATCATACATATAAAGTATTCGGAACAGATAAGGGAGCAAACTACTCCAGCTACTCTAACGAGGAAGTTGACAAATATCTGACAGAAGCAAGACAGTCCGATGATCCGGAGGTTCGTAAAGAAGCTTATGCTAATTTCCAGAAAGCTCTTGCAGAGGATCCGGCTTATGCGATGATCTGCTATATTGATGCAAACTATGTTGCAGACAGCAATATTAAGGGGATCGATCCTGATACCATTATGGGACATCACGGAGTTGGTATTTTCTGGAATGTTGCAGACTGGACTATTGAATGAATAAAACGAGATAAGGGTTGTGACGGGGGCACGCGGAGTGCCCCCTTTTTACACGAGCGGAAAAAGGGTTGAAAATGGAACATTTATTAGAGGTCAAAAATCTTTCAGTCAGCATAGATGGTCCTTCGGGAGAGGTCCAGGCGGTAAGAGATGTCTCTTTTTCGTTAAAAAAGGGAGAAGTGCTGGCTATAGTTGGAGAATCCGGATGCGGAAAGAGTGTACTTTGCAAAAGTATCATGAAGCTTTTGCCGCCAAGGGCCAAGATAAAAGAGGGCAGTATCCATGTAAAGGGGCAGGATATTACCTGTTATCGGGAAAAAGAGATGCAGAAGCTTCGTGGAAGAATTTTTTCCATGATCTTTCAGGATCCTATGACTTCCCTGAATCCAACGATTAAAATTGGAAAACAGATTGCGGAAGCAGTGTTGATACATAATAAGAACTATACAAAAGAACAGGTAAACCAAAAGGTTCTGGAGCTTATGGAACTGGTTGGTATTTCGCATCCAAAGGAACGTTATCATCAGTATCCGTGGCAGTTCTCCGGCGGAATGCGTCAGAGATGCGTTATGGCGATTGCTCTGGCAGCAGATCCGGATATTTTATTCGCCGATGAGCCGACCACGGCACTGGATGTGACCATTCAGGCACAGATTCTGGATCTTCTGCGCGAAATCCAGATGAAGTTTGGAACAGCCACCATACTGGTATCCCATGATCTGGGAGTAGTTGCCCGTGTTGCGGACAGGGTAGCGGTAATGTATGCTGGCAAGATCGTGGAGATTGGCACAGCGGAGGAAGTCTATTATGATCCGCAGCATCCATATACCTGGGGCCTGATGAGATCACTTCCGGCATTTGCAAAAGGAAAAGAAAGCCTGTACACGATTCCTGGAATGCCGCCTACATTGATCAATCCACCTAAAGGGGATGCTTTTGCATGTCGAAATGAATATGCGCTGAACATTGATTATGAAGAAATGCCGCCTATGTTTAAGATCACAGACACGCATTATGCGGCAACCTGGCTGTTGGACCCAAGGGCACCACAGATCAAATCACCTATGGGAGGACAGTGCAGTGAGTAAAGAAGTATTATTAGATGTCAGGCATCTGAGCCAGCAGTTTCATCTGACGAAAAAGATCAAAGTAAAGGCTGTGGATGATGTCTCTTTCCAGATTCATAAAGGTGAGATCTTTGGGCTGGTAGGAGAATCCGGTTCCGGAAAATCTACCGTAGCCAGATGTCTGATGAATATCTATCAGCCGGCGCAGGGAGAAATCTGGTACAAAGATGTAAATATCTGTGACAAAAAAGAATTCAGAAAGAATAAAAAAATGCTTCAGACCAGACGACAGATGATCTTTCAGGATTCTGCCTCCAGTCTGAATCAGAAGATGAAGGTGTCAGATATTATTACGGAACCAATGAGAATCCAGCATATTACACCACCTCGAGGAAGCTATATAAAAGAAGCAGCCTTTCAGATGGAATATGTAGGACTTGAGAACAGTTTTCTGGATCGTTATCCATCCGAATTGTCCGGCGGTCAGAGACAGCGCGTGGCAATAGCCAGATCCTTATGTATGGAGCCGGAATTTCTGGTAGCGGATGAACCAATCGCTTCTCTGGATGTTTCCATACAGGCACAGATCGTGAACCTGTTCCGCCATCTGCAGGAGGAGCACGGATTTACATTCTTGTTTATTGCTCACGACCTGGCTATGGTTGAATATCTCTGTGACCGTGTTGGGGTAATGTATCATGGAAAACTGGTAGAACTGGCACCGTCGGAGGAATTGTATTCCAATCCGGTGCACCCTTATACAAAAACACTGCTGTCTGCAATTCCTGTGCCGGACCCGATCAGAGAAAGAAAAAGAGTCCTTCAGTATTATGATGGCGAAGGAATGGAAAACAGTGTGTGGACAGAAGTGTCACCAGGACATTTTGCAATGCTCCCGGCTGATGGAAAGGGGTGCAGCATATAATGAGACAAAAAAAGTTAGTCTACTATGGTAAAAAATGTCTGATATTCCTGATTTCAGTATTTATTCTGTCTGTTGCAGTGTTTTATGTAGCACGTCTGGCACCGGGAGATCCTCTGATTTCCTATTATGGTGACCGTACAGAAAAGATGAGCCCGGAAGAACGTGAATGGGCGATGGAAAAACTGGGACTGAACGAGCCAATTTCTGTGCAGTATGTGAAATGGGTAAAAAATGCTTTTCATGGAGAATTTGGTATTTCATTTAAATACAAACAGGATGTATTGGAAGTAATTGGCGGTCGTATTGGCAATACGCTTTTGCTGGGAGGAATCGGATTTGTCATTATGTTCGCGGGAGCATTGCTTCTGGGAATCCTGTGTGCCTGGTACGAAAACCGGCTGGCAGACCGGATTTTATGTAAACTGGGTACGATATCCAGCTGTATCCCGGAATTCTGGATGGCGTTGGTGCTGATCCTTATCTTCTCTGTAAATCTCAAGATCCTGCCAAGCAGTGGCGCATACAGTACCGGAAAGGCAGGAGATGTCGGAGACAGGTTGATTCATCTGATCATGCCTTTGACGATCGTAGTTCTGGAGCATCTGTGGTACTATGCTTACATGATCCGAAATAAGATCCTTGAAGAAGTCCGTGCAGATTACGTGCTTCTGGCTAAGGCCAAGGGATTAGATAAGAAAAAGCTTATGTTCAGACACTGTGTTCGAAACGTAATGCCTGCTTACTTAAGCATCATGGCTATTGCAGTTCCGCATGTACTTGGCGGAACTTATGTTGTAGAAAGTGTATTTTCGTATCCTGGAATAGGAGCTCTGTCTTATGAGAGCGCCAGATACCATGATTACAATCTGCTGATGCTGCTTTGTATGATGTCAGGAATCCTGGTTATTTTCTGTAATATCGTCAGTCAGACTATCAATGAACAGATTGATCCTCGTATGAAGGATGAAGTGATAACCGAGAAATCGGAGGTGGTGGAAGGATGACGAATCATTCATTTGAACTGGCAGGAATCAGAAAAACAGAAACTGTAATTTCAAAATCAAAGAAAAAGTGGTACGAAGGTAAACCAGTTGTTTCAGCAGTAATATTGATTCTTATCATCCTGGGCTGTCTGGGAGCAGAACTGATCATGACAAAGGATCCTGCTTATATGGATCTTCTTAATTATAATAAGGCTCCAAATGCGGAGTTCCTTTTTGGAACAGATACCATGGGAAGAGATATCTTTTCCATGATCTGGTATGGGGGAAGAATTTCAATTCTGATCGGTGGCCTGGCCACGGTAATCTCTACGTTTATTGCGGTGGTAGTTGGCGCCTTCAGTGGTGTGGCACCGGCGTGGCTTGATGAAATGATCATGCGATTTACAGAAGTTTTTTTGAGTATACCAACACTGCTTCTGATCATTTTACTGCAGGCTATCCTGGGAAATGCGAACATCCTCAGCCTGTCGTTTGTAATCGGCGTGACCAGCTGGACCAGTATTGCAAAAGTAGTACGTACCGAGGTTCGACAGATTCGAAACAGCGAGTACATCATCGCAGCAAAATGTATGGGAGCAGGGTTCTTCCGTGTTTTGTGGAAGCATCTGGTACCAAACTTCTTCTCATCGATCATGTTTATGGTAGTCATGAATGTAAGAACTGCAATGATCTCTGAGGCTACATTGAGCTTTATGGGAATTGGTCTTCCAATAGAAGTTATCACTTGGGGAAGTATGCTGTCTCTGTCAGATAAAGCACTGATGACAGGATCCTGGTGGATCATCCTGATCCCGGGACTTTTCCTGATCGCAACAGTACTTTGCCTGACAAATATAGGAAATGCCTGCAGAGAGCAGACAAACAGAAAAGAGAGTAATTTCTGATAAGAAAATATTGAGTAAGAAAACACGAGACCGCCATTGGCGGTCTTGTTGTGGTTTAACATACAAACAAAAGCATTTTTTCGGGCTTTATGGGAAATCTATAGGAAGAAAGTATCTACAATGGCAATTTTTCTGGTGTTGCAGATACAATCTATTGGGAGAAAGTATCTACAATAGTGATTTTAGGTTATTGCGGATGAATTTCATTGTAAGAAGGTATCTTTAAATCGAGAATTATATTAGTCAAGATGAATTTATATGTGATAATAAGTTTAATAGTATCTTAAAGTCTAAATAAATGTAAATTGAAGATGCAATCGGTTGTAAAAAAGTATCCTCGGATATAGAATTACATAAAGAGAAGATATATTAGTGTCCTAAATGTATCTGTGATAACTGAAAAAAAGAAAATTAAGATGCATTAGATGATAAAAATACATCTGTAATAGTGGGAGTAGAATAGTGGAGGATGCAAAATGAAAGAAGAAGCTAAGGGCAAAGGAGATGTATTACGAAAGCTGTTTTTTTCATGTTTATATCTCAGCACATTTACATTTGGCGGCGGATATGTAATCGTTACGTTGATGAAAAAGAAATTTGTGGATGATTATCAATGGATCGATGAGAAGGAAATGCTGGATCTGGTTGCAATTGCCCAATCTTCACCAGGGCCGATTGCAGTAAATGGAGCAATTGTTGTTGGCTATAAACTGGCGGGGATTTTGGGGGCTATGACTGCAATCCTGGGAACGATCATTCCGCCGTTTCTGATCATTTCGGTGATATCAGTCGGATATCATTCATTTAGGGACAGCTATATTATCAGTCAGATACTTGAAGGAATGCAGGCAGGTGTTGGAGCGGTGATCGCATCTGTGGTTTATGAAATGGGTGTGGGGATTGTGCAGGAAAAAGACAGGATCTCTTTACTGATCATGGCCGGAGCATTTGCCGGGTCCTGTATATTTAACATCAATGTTGTATATATAATCATTGCCTGTGGAATGATCGGCGTGATCCGAACTTTCCTTTCAAAGAAGGGAGGAGAGAAATGATCTATTTATATTTGTTTGTAAGTTTTTTGCAGGTGGGAATGTTCAGCTTTGGGGGTGGATATGCGGCAATGCCGCTGATACAGGAACAGGTGGTGACGATCCATCACTGGCTGGATATATCAGAATTTACAGATCTGGTCACAATCTCTCAGATGACTCCGGGTCCAATCTCAATAAATGCAGCAACTTTTGTTGGAATTAAAGTTGCTGGGATTCCGGGAGCAGTTGTAGCTACAGGTGGATGTATCCTGCCATCCTGTGTGGTCGTTATAATCATTGCGAAAGTATATTTGAAGTATAGAAAGATGGGAATGCTTCAGGGAATATTGAATGCCTTAAGACCGGCAGTCATAGCGATGATCGCTTCTGCAGGTATATCAATTTTAATAACCGCATTCTGGGGAACTGCAGTTATTAAGTTGATAAATACAAATTGGAGCCTGGTGATAATTTTTGTGATATGTTTTGCATTGCTGCAAAAATTAAAGATGAATCCCATTGGTGTTATGGTTTTGGCAGGGATTATGAAACTGGGGCTTTCACTAATAAAAAAATGATTCAAGAATGCCCAAAGGCATTCTTGAATCGGTGAACTCAATCAGCGTTTTTGCTGGTGCCCTGTTCAAAAATGGCAACCGCTTTTTCATTTGGTGCAGAAGTAAGTTTTGCAACAATAATAGCTACTACAAGGCTTCCAAAGAATCCCGGAACAATTTCAAAGATACCCGTGGAAGCGGTCATACCAGTTAACAGCCAGCCCAGATCGATCACAAATCCGGAGATGACACCGGCTACAGCACCCTGATAATTAAACCGTTTCCAGAACAAAGACAGCAGGATAGTAGGTCCGAAGGAGGCACCAAAGGCATCCCATGCATTTTCGACCATATCCATGATAGCCTGTGCACCGCTGCCCTTGGAATTAGCAATTACAAAAGCAATCAGTGAGAGAACAAGTACAAGTACACGTCCTACGAACAGGGTCTCTTTCTCGGTTGCTTTTTTGTGGAAGAAAGGCTAGTACAAGTCTGCAGTGAAGGAACTGGAGGAAACTAATAACTGAGAGTCTGCAGTGGAAATAGAGGCTGCAATGATAGCTGCCAGCAGCAGTCCACAGATACCAGCAGGGAAGAATCTACGTGCCATTGCAATGAAGACGAGCTTCTGATTTCCCTGAGTAAGCAGTTCGGCACCCATGAGCATTCTTCCGAAATAAGCGATCATTACAGCGGAAAATAATGAAATGATTACCCATACGATCGCAACAATCGAAGATTTTTTAATCATGGAAGGTTTTTCGATGGACATGAAACGAACCAGGATATGTGGCATACCAAAGTATCCGAGTCCCCATCCGAGACCACTGAGGATGTCCTGCCAGCTTGTATTGAAAATACCGCCGCCGAATGCACACTGTGTCACAGTTCCTGTGGCTGCATCAGTATATTCATATACAGTGGTAAAGAATCAGGATTTGCGGTAATACAGATAAGAATAGATCGCTGGCAAAAGGCAGGGAACGATTGCAGCGGCAAGCAGTATCCACATGTTTTGCAGTGGTGAGGTAAGGATCATAATGATTCCTCCGATTACCATGCATTTTCCACCGAAGCGATGAGTGTGATACCAGTTATCAGGATCATTTAATGTCCATGGAATACGAAAACCAATCGTATAGTTTGGCTTTACTGTAGGGAGAAAATTTCCAAGAACAAGATAAAGAACTCCAATGAGGATCCCACATAGATAAGACATATCAAAATCATATCCTAAACTGTATCCGTAGATTACAGTGGAGACAAACAAGGAAACCAACGGGCAGATCCATAAAAGAACCCTAAATATTTTTTTATTAATATCTTTTGATTTGGGATCAATCTTTGTTGCGACCACACATACTAAATGAACTGCCAGCAGAATCAGAGGCAGGCCAAACACTGCAAAGGCTTTGGATGAATATCCGTCCGGCTGATTATCCAGTCCAAAATGTGTTGCAACAGAATCAGGTAATTGATTCCACAAAAACAGACCTATAAAAACTGGAAGCAGTGTTATAATGGATGTAAGTAAAAGCATTTTTTTATTTTGTCTGATCATAATTTTTCTCTCCTTTTAATTCGTTGATCCATAAGAGGATTTCCTCAAGTACGGTAGCATTGAGTTCGTAATAGATAAATTTTCCTTCTCGTTCGTTACGAATCAGATCTGCTTCTTTTAAAACAGACAGATGACGAGAAATGGCGGCACCGGAAATAGAAAAATGATTGCTGATCTCGCCGGCTGATAATCGAGACTGTTTGAGAAGGTTAAGTATTTCACGTCTTGTAGGATCGGCAAGGGCGTGAAGAGTGTCTTGCATACCCAAAGTCATTCCCCCTTCATTTAATATTTAACTTAAATGTTAAATGAATTATAACACAACATTTCTTGTTGTCAAGAGTTCCCCGGTTTATTCTGATGTTTGTGGAAAAGTGTACAAAAACGGGATAGAATTATATGGAAAAGCGGAAATCCTTATGAAGCAGGAACCGATAAGACATTTTCCCTGGATACTCTTCCTCAGGAATATACAGCATATGGAAATGGTGACTATCGTATCAATGGTCTGGAGACAGAGCAGGCGGACGGAAGTGACACTGCAAACCTGAAATATGAATCCTATGAGATCTCAAAAGGAAAATACAGGTACCGCACCGGTCACAGTAAAAAAAGCACTGGTTCTGATCAGCCAGGGTGGTTATAAGAGAATCGGAAAAATGATCGAAGATAGTTTTGCTGAAAATAACTGTGAACTTGTTTTTGATTATTTCAATGGTGAATGCAGTACCAATGAAATCAACAGACTGCTGAAAGTAGTTAGACAACGGCTGTGATCTTACAATTGGTATTGGCGGCGGCAAGATTTTTGATACAGCGAAAGCTGTTGCGCATTATGCCGGAACACAGGTGTTCATCTGTCCGACGATCGCGTCCACAGATGCTCCCTGCAGTGCTTTGTCTGTAATCTATACGGATGAGGGCGTTTTTGAAAAATATTTATTCCTTCCGGCTAATCCAAATCTTGTTATGATGGATACAGAGATCATTGCAAAATCTCCAGTCAGACTTACGGTAGCCGGTATGGGTGATGCGCTTGCAACTTATTTTGAGGCAAGAGCATGCCAGAGAAGTGAAGCAACTTCCTGCGCAGGTGGAAACACAACAGGTGCTGCAATGGCACTGGCAGAACTCTGCTTTGATACCCTGATGGAAGAAGGCGTGAAAGCTAAAATCGCTCTGGAGGCTGGTGTATGTACTCCGGCAGTGGAAAAGATCATTGAGGCAAATACTCTGCTTTCCGGAATTGGATTTGAAAGTGCTGGACTTGCAGGAGCTCATGCAATTCACAATGGTCTGACAGTACTGGAAGAATGCCATCATATGTATCATGGTGAAAAGGTTGCATTTGGAACCCTGGCACAGCTGGTACTGGAAAATGTCCCACATGAAGAATTGGAAGAAATTATTATGTGGTGTATAGAAGTGGGACTTCCGGTCACACTTGAAGAACTTGGAGCAGGTAACGTAACAGATGAGCAGCTTATGGAAGTTGCAAAGGCTGCAAGTGCAGAAGGTGATACTCTCCAGAATATGCCATTTACAGTTACACCGGAGAGTGTATTTGCAGCGATCAAGGCAGCAGATGCATATGGCAGATATTATCTAGGAGAAGAATAAGCGGAGTATAATGTTTTTGTACAAAAGTGACTTTACAAATCCATCCGGAAAAGGTAAGATTCTTTTATAAAATACTTTATAAAAGGAAACTTTGAGATGGTTGGAACGGAAAAGAAAAACAGTACAAAATTTCAAATTATCAATTATATTATAAATCATAAGGCAACGTCTAAAGTGGAATTGTCCAGAAATCTGAATTTCAGTATGCCAACGGTCTTGTCTAATGTAAATGAGCTGCTTGCCAGTGGAATTGTAGTTGAAATGGGAGAGTATGAATCTACAGGCGGACGAAAAGCAAAAATGATCAGTATAAATCCTGCTTATCGTTATGCAGTTGGAATTAGAATTACTGCAAAACATGTAGGGTTTGTGCTTGTAAATCTGAAATCCGAAATTGAAAAGTATGAAAGAATCCGGCTGGAATTTTCAACAGAAGCTTCTTATTATTCACGGCTCAGAGAAGAACTGCATCATTTTCTTGCAGATGTAGAAAATCAGGACAGAATTCTTGGAATTGGTATTTCTGTTCCGGGAATTATAAAGCCAGGTGATGGAATACTGATCAAATCACATGCGCTTCAATTAGAAAACTATAGTCTTGGTTTTCTTGAGCAGACATTCTCGCTTCCTGTATATTTTGTGAACGATGCAAATGCAGCAATGATGGCAGAAGATTTAGACAGATATAAAAATGCACTGTATCTGTCTCTGAATAATACTCTTGGTGGAGCATTTTGTATTGATGGAAAATTAATACAGGGAGAGAATCAGAAAGCCGGTGAATTTGGGCATATGATTCTGGTCCCGGAAGGAAAGCAATGTTATTGCGGAAAGCTGGGATGTGCGGATGCTTATTGTGCAGCGAGTGCATTGACAAATGAAACATACCAGACGTTGGAACAGTTTATGAAGTGTCTGGAAAAAAGGGAAGCCAGTGCAGAAGAGATTTGGCAGGAGTATTTGAAAAATCTGGCAATTTTGATATCAAATTTACGAATGGCGTATGATATGGATATTATTCTTGGAGGTGAAGTTGGAGGATATCTTACAGAGTATATGATTCCATTAGGAGAAAAAGTAATGGAATATAATGGTTTCGACCATGATGTGAGATATCTGAAAATGTGTTCTTACAAGAGAGAGGCATCTGCAGTGGGGGCGGCAAAGCATTTCCTGCAGGAATTTATAAAAAATATGTAATTATGATGTCAGCATCATAAATTTAAAATCCAGAGAGAAAACACAGAAAAGAGTGTTTTCTTTCTGGATTTTTGTTTTGCTGAAAATTACTTCTTAATATTGTAGTAAAAATGCATAAAATCAACGGAACAAACTTGTGCAATAGGCAGAAGTGAATAAAAGGATATTGACAAATACTGGCAAGTGAATAATAATGTAATTACTTTAATAAAACATTTAATAAAAGATAATAAATAAAGGAGGAATTAATTATGTTACAGCAGGTAATGACAAATCCAGGAGAAATTATTTTTAGAGAAGTTCCGGTTCCGGAAATAAAAGATGATCAGGTATTAGTCAAGATCATGAACATTGGAATCTGTGGATCGGATATTCATGTATATCATGGAAAACATCCATTTACCAAATATCCCGTCACGCAGGGACATGAAGTATCAGGAGAAATCGTAAAAGTAGGAAAAGATGCTTCAGGTTTACGTGAGGGACAGAAAGTAACAATTGAACCGCAGGTTTATTGCGGACACTGCTATCCATGTCGTCACGGAAAATACAATCTTTGCGAAGAATTGAAAGTTATGGGATTCCAGACAACAGGAACTGCTTCGGAGTATTTTGCAGTAGATGCATCCAAGGTAACACCGATTCCGGAAGAAATGTCTTATGAAGAAGGTGCAATGATCGAGCCTCTTGCTGTAGCTGTACATGCTGTGAAGCAGATGGGCGATGTAAAAGGAATGAACATTGCAGTTCTTGGTGCTGGTCCGATTGGAAATCTGGTTGCACAGGCTGCGAAAGGGATGGGAGCAGCAAAGGTTATGATTACTGATGTCAGTGATCTTCGCCTGGATAAAGCGAAGGAATGCGGCATTGATGTATGTGTAAATACAAAAGAGAAAGATTTCGGGGAGGCAATGGTTGAAGCATTTGGACCGGATAAAGCGGATGTGATCTATGATTGTGCAGGAAATAATATCACAATGGGACAGGCTATCAAATATGCAAGAAAAGGAAGCGTGATTGTTCTGGTAGCTGTATTTGCAGGCATGGCATCAATTGATCTTGCAGTCGCAAATGATCATGAACTGGATATCAAGAGTACTATGATGTATCGTCATGATGATTATATCGACGGAATCACACTTGTAAATGATGGGAAGGTGCATTTAAGACCTTTGATCTCCAAAACATTTGCATTTAAGGATTATCTGAAGGCATATCAGTATATTGATGACAATCGCGAGACTACCATGAAAGTTATCATTAACGTTCAGGAAAAATAGAATTCCAACAACATTCTGACAGGGAGGAAGATATGGGGAACGAAAGTAATAATGGGAAAGTACCGCTGATCAGTAAGATCGCATATGGATTTGGAGATGTAGGCTGTAATTTCAGCTGGATGTTTGTCAGTAATTTTCTGATGATCTTTTATACAGACGTGTTTGGAATCAGTATGGCTGCAGTGTCAGCCCTGATGCTCTTTTCAAGATTCTGGGATGCGATCAATGATCCAATCGTAGGCGGTCTGACAGATAAGACTCATACAAGATGGGGCAGATATCGCCCATGGCTTCTTGTAGCTGCGCCTATTACAGCGATTCTTCTGGTGCTTTCTTTTTGGGCACACCCGGATTGGTCAAATACAGCGAAGATTATCTATATGGTGATTACCTATTGCCTGCTGGTATTAGGTTATACCTGTGTAAATATTCCATATGGAACACTCTGTGGTGCTATGACACAGGATATTGATGAGCGTGCCAAGATTAATACTTCCCGTTCTGTGTCAGCAATGATTGCGATAGGAATCATCAATATTGTGACAGTGCCGCTGATCAGTAAGCTGGGAAGCAGCAGTGCAAAGAATGGTTATTTGTTTGTTGCAATTATTTATGGATGTATCTTTGCTGCCTGTCATTTCTTCTGTTTCGCAAAGACAAAAGAACAGGTAGCAATTCCTGAGAAAGAAAAAATCTCAATAAAAGTACAGTTGAAAGCAGTTATGCAGAACAAACCATATCTTCTGGCTTTGGTTGGACAGGTGTTGTTTGGATTTACATTATATGGAAGAAATGCAGATATTTTATATTATTTTACTTATGTAGAGGGAAATGCTTCTTATTATACAACATATTCTATGTGTATTATCATTCCGTCCATTATTGGTGCAGCATGCTTTCAGCCAGTATTTCGGAAGCTGAATAATAAAGGAAGAACTGCATCGATCTTTGCACTGCTCACAGGTATTGCAATGCTGGCAATGTACTTCTTCAATGTAAAAGAATCACCAGTTGCATTTTATGCGCTCGCCGGGATTACACAGTTCTTTTTCTCTGGGTTTAATACAGCAATTTATGCAATTATTCCGGATTGTGTGGAATATGGCGAATGGAAGACGGGACTTAGAAATGATGGATTCCAGTATGCTTTTGTTTCTCTTGGAAATAAAATCGGAATGGCGATTGGCACAGCGCTTCTCGCAGCATTGCTTGGAAAATATGGTTATGTAGCAAACCAGGCACAGAATCCGGAAGTAATCGCAATCATGAAACATGCATTCTCGACAATTCCGGGAATTCTGTGGATCGTTACAGCAATTGTTTTGTTCTTTTATCGATTAAACAAAAAACGCTATAACGAAATCGTAGAAGATTTGAAAAAAGGAAAAAGTCATAGTAATAATGCCTAAAAACAGAAGGCTTATTTTTAGTAAAAATCACTTTTGAAAGAAAAAGAATATTGAGGATATAAATCCATGTGGAGGAGAACAATACAGCAAAAAAACACTGATCGAGGCAGAGGCAGCCAGCCCGGAAGCTTATGTAAAAGAAAACGGAAGATTTCCTATCCTGGAAACCACAAGTAACGAGAATGGAGACGTTGTAATAGTAACAGGTGATAATAACGGCTCTTTTGTACGATATACATTTACGGAATAAAAGTGCCGGTAAAATATAATATTTGCAATGAAAAAGTGTGTAGCCTGTGAGCGTAAGTCCAGCTTATAAGACAGGGTGTGCACTTTTTTTGTGCCAGAAAAGAGAGGAGTAAAACAAAATGGCGGAAAGTAACAAAATGAAGGATATGCCGGTGAATAAGCTGATGATCCAGATGTGAGAAGATAATTATGGAATGTATTTGATTTGTTTGGATTAGCAAACTTTTGGGTGACAAACGTAACTTTCCGTGATATCATTAAAAACATATAAACGAAAATGACTTTTGCAGAAGCAGGAGAACAGTTCGAATGTATACCTATACATATATATCGATTGTTCTCTTTTTTGGCTTTTTCATATATTAGTGCGGTGAAGTTTTGCTCACACATAGTGAGATACTGGGATGTTATAAAATTACCTCTTTGTGAAAGCTGTAATAGAAAATAATTGGCAAAGCAGACGAAAGTCTGTGACGCAAAGCTACAGGGCCTGTAAAATGGCAGCCAGTTGCATAAGATGATGATGTGCACTGTCTGTCTGACAGTGCTTTTTTTGAGGAATGACTTATCGGTGGCGGGGGGCACCGAACCGCAGGTCACTGAAGTGTGATAAATGGTAAAGAAGCTGATATGAGAAAAAAAGCAAAATAACAGTAAGGATGGAAGGAAAATGAAAGGAAAAAGAGGGATCGCAGGCATTCTGCTTGTGGGAATTTTGGCGGTCACCCTGACAGGGTGTAAAAACACAGACAGCAGTAAAAAAGAAACCGAAAAGCCGGTCATCACGCTCGGCAGCGATAACTATCCACCATACAATTATCTGAATGAGGATGGTGTACCGACGGGTATAGATGTAGAACTGGCTACAGAAGCTTTCAAAAGAATGGGATATCAGGTGGATGTTGTCCAGATTGACTGGGAGGAGAAAAAAGAACTGGTGGAGAGCGGAGAAATTGACTGTATCATGGGCTGCTTTTCCATGGAAGGGCGTCTTGATGATTACCGCTGGGCAGGACCATACATAGCAAGCCGCCAGGTGGTTGCTGTAAATGAGAACAGTGACATTTATAAACTAAGTGACCTGGAGGGAAAGAATCTTGCCGTCCAGTCTACAACCAAACCGGAAGGCATCTTTCTGGACAGGACGGATGAGAGAATTCCCAAACTGGAAAATCTGATCAGCCTTGGACACAGAGAGCTGATCTATACGTTTCTTGCGAAAGGATATGTAGATGCAGTTGCCGCACATGAGGAATCTATTGTCCAGTATATGAAAGATTATGATGCAAGCTTCCGTATCCTGGAAGAACCACTGATGCTTACCGGAATAGGTGTTGCTTTTGCCAAAGATGATGACAGAGGAATCTGTGAGCAGATGGAACAGACGCTGGAAGAAATGCGTCAGGATGGCACGAGCTTGAAAATCGTTGAAAAATATCTGGATGATCCCCAGAAGTATCTGGAGGTGGATGATCTTGGATATTGAGAGAAAGAAAAAAGAAAAACGAATCCAGCTGGTCGGCGGTCTGATTGGAATCTGTGTGGTTGCAGTCGCACTGTTTTATTTCTTTTATGCGGAAAAGGCAGAAGCAGAGAAAAGAATGGTGGAGATTGTAAATTATGTCAAAGTGCAGTGCTCCACCTATACCCATTATAATGAATCTTCGGAATCCAAAAGTCTTCTTCGGGCGATTGAAAGTGCCAGACAAATGAGTACAAATATTAACATGGAAACAGAAAACGGTGGTCAGCTGAGCCAGGAGTTCCTGAAAGGAAACCTGCAGACTCTCTGGGTGGATGGTATCATTGTACTGAATGCAGAAGGAAAGACGGACTGTGAATACAGCATGGATGAATCTCTGACCGATGAGATTGCGGAATACCTGCAAAAAGATATTATTATGGATTTTGCCGGATATGAAGAAAGATCTTATTCGGAACGATTTACCAGAGAAGACGGGTCATGTATCGACATTGCAGCCTGTGCCAGAAAAGATGCACCGGGGATTGTTGCAATCTACTATTATACATCTCCTGAATTTGTCAGAAACTATACCCTGACGATACAGGGCCTTTTAAACGGCTATAGTGTCCAGAAAGATGGAACAATTATTGTTGCAGACAACGGGACAGTTGTTGCCAGCAATGATGAGAGTCTGTTGGGGCAGAATACAGCCGACAACGAAGTTGTTCAGGCAATGAAAAAGCATACAGACAGTCAGCACATTTTTCACTTGAAAAACGAAGGAACCGGATGTTATGGAATTATGCTGAAGCAGCGTGATTATTATATTTATGCATATCTTCCGGATACGGAAGTATTTCATAATCTTCCATTAAGTGTGATAAGCATTATTTTTCTTTATTTTCTGATATTCAGTATATTCTGGCTCTGGACATATAAAACCAATCTGACACACCAGAAGCTGGAACAGGAAAAAGATGAAAAATATAAAGCAGAACTTCTGATAGCTGCAAAAAAGGCAGAAGCCGCCAATGAGGCAAAAACCGAGTTTCTTCAGAGGATGAGCCATGATATCCGGACTCCGATCAATGGAATCTGTGGCATAATCAATATGGCAGATCATTATGCAGATGATATGGAGAAACAGACGGAATACAGGACAAAGGTTAAAGAGGCCTCCCATCTGCTGCTGGAACTGGTAAACGATGTCCTGGATATGAGTAAGCTTGAGTCTGGTGAAATCGTTCTGGAAGAAACACCGTTTAATCTGAGCAAAATCTCTAAGGAAGTACTTATTGTGATCGAACAGATCGCTGCAGAACAGAATATTCAGATCGAGTGGGAGAAAAAAGAAATCATACACCGGAATCTTATCGGAAGTCCGGGGTATGTGAAACGTGTGATGATGAATATCCTGTCGAATGCGGTAAAATATAACAGAGCAAACGGACATATCTATATCAGCTGTATGGAAATTCCATCCGAACAGCCAGAAATGACGACAATGGAATTTGTCTGTCGGGACACAGGAATCGGAATGACTGAGGAGTTCCAGAAATGTGTGTTTGAACCATTTGCACAGGAACATACAGGAAGCCGCACAAAATTTGCGGGAACAGGCCTGGGGATGGCAATTGCAAAGAAACTGGTCGAGAAAATGGGTGGAACCATTACCTTTGAAAGTGAAGAAGGCATAGGAACGACATTTGTGCTCCGGGTTCCGTTTAAAATAGATCCGGATGCGGATAAACGTGAAGGACAGAAGGATGTATCCGAAAAATCTATAAAGGGACTGCATATTCTTCTGGCAGAAGACAATGAACTGAATATGGAAATTGCAGAGTTTATGCTTCAGAATGAAGGCGCAGTTGTGAAAAAAACATGGAATGGACAGGAAGCTGTTGAGATATTTGAAAAAAGCAGGCCTGACGAATTTGATGTGATTCTTATGGATATCATGATGCCGGTCATGAATGGTTATGAAGCAGCGAAGATGATCCGCTCTATGGACAGAGAGGATGCAAAGACGATACCGATCATTGCAATGACAGCAAATGCGTTCACGGAGGACAGAATAAAAGCAAAAGAAGCAGGAATGGATGAACATATCTCTAAGCCTATTGATATGAAACTACTGGTAAAGATAATTCATGAATTGGTGTACTAGTGGGAAACAATCTCAGAAGGGGGATTCGTAATGAAAAAGAAAAAATGGAACAGAGTGTTGGCTGTACTTTTAATGATGGTGATGAGCATATCACTTCTTTCAGGCTGTGGCGGTAAAAGTACGGAAAAAGAAGATGCAGAAACAATCACGGTGTACTTATGGAGCACAAACCTGTATGAAAAATATGCACCATACATCCAGGAGCAGCTCCCGGATATCAATGTTGAATTTGTCGTAGGTAATAACGATCTGGATTTCTACAAATTTCTGAAGGAAAACGGTGGACTGCCGGATATTATAACCTGCTGTCGTTTTTCACTGCATGATGCAAGTCCGCTGAAAGACAGTCTGATGGATCTTTCCACAACTAATGTGGCAGGAGCTGTCTATGATACATATCTCAGTAGTTTTATGAATGAAGATGGAAGCGTAAACTGGCTTCCGGTGTGTGCAGATGCGCATGGTTTTGTAGTGAATAAAGACCTTTTTGAAAAATACGATATCCCGTTGCCAACAGATTATGAAAGCTTTGTCTCTGCCTGCGAGGCATTTGAAGAGGTGGGAATCCGTGGGTTTACTGCAGACTATTATTATGATTATACCTGTATGGAAACACTGCAGGGTCTGTCAGCATCAGAGCTGTCTTCTGTAGACGGACGCAAGTGGCGTACCACCTACAGTGCCCCGGATAATACAAAGAGAGAAGGTCTGGACAGTACTGTCTGGCCGAAGGCTTTTGAACGTATGGAGCAGTTCATCCAGGATACAGGGCTTAGCCAGGATGATCTGGATATGAATTATGACGATATAGTTGAGATGTATCAAAGCGGCAAGCTTGCCATGTACTTTGGCAGTTCTGCCGGTGTAAAAATGTTTCAGGATCAGGGCATAAACACGACATTTCTTCCATTCTTTCAGGAGAACGGTGAAAAGTGGATTATGACTACGCCATATTTCCAGGTGGCTTTAAACCGTGATCTGACAAAAGATGAAACACGCAGAAAGAAAGCAATGAAGGTGCTGCTCACAATGCTTTCAGCGGATGCGCAGAACAGGATTGTTTATGATGGGCAGGATCTGTTAAGCTACAGTCAGGATGTGGATCTTAAGCTTACAGAATATCTGAAGGATGTGAAACCTGTGATCGAAGAAAACCATATGTATATCCGCATTGCATCAAATGACTTTTTCTCCGTTTCCAAGGATGTGGTTTCAAAGATGATCTCAGGAGAGTACGATGCAGAGCAGGCATATCAGTCGTTTAATTCTCAGCTTCTTGAGGAAGAAGCTATTTCGGAGAATATCGTGCTGGATTTGCAGAAATCCTATTCCAATCGTTTTCATAGCAGTGGGGGCAATGCGGCATATTCAGTTATGGCAAACACTCTGCGCGGCATTTATGGATCAGATGTGCTGATCGCAACTGGAAACAGCTTTACGGGAAACGTGCTGAAAGCTGGATATACTGAAAAAATGGCAGGCGACATGATCATGCCAAATGGTCTTTCGGCTTACAGCAGCAAGATGAGCGGTGCTGAACTGAAAGAGACAGTTAAAAATTTTGTAGAAGGCTATGAGGGAGGCTTTATTCCGTTTAACTGTGGTTCTCTGCCTGTAGTCAGTGGTATTTCTGTGGAAATCAAAGAAACAGATGATGGTTACACATTGAGCAAAGTTACAAAGGACGGAAAACAAATTCAGGACGATGATACTTTTACAGTAACCTGCCTGGCGACACCACAACACATGGAGGCCTATCCGACAGACGAGAATATAGTATTTGACGGAGGAGATACTTCTGTGAAGGATACCTGGACAGGATATATTTCAAATGGTGATGCCGTTCTTGCAGAGCCAGAAGATTACATTAATGTGAGATGAGAAGAATGAATATTAAGAATCATAATACAAACAGAGAAAAGACTGTTATGAGAAAACAGTTAAGGATTGCGGTCTTCATAGCTGTTTTGGTAGGAATTGTTTTGATGGTTTTCCAGTATTTCAGATTTGTGTCGAAAACTATTTATGAGGAAAGTGTTTCTCATCTGACAGAAGTTTTTCATCAGTCTGATAACATGCTGAGAGAACTGACAGATAAGAATCTGACATATCTTCATATGTGGGGCGAGAATCTGCAGGATATTTCCAACGAAGACGAAATCCGTGATTATATAAAGAAAGCGCAGAAAGATGCCGGCTTTATGGAATTCTTTTTTCTGTCAGCCGACGGGAACTATAAGATGCCAACAGGGGAAACCGGGTACCTTGGATTACAGGAAGATATTGGAGAGGATATCCGGCAGGGAAATGATGTGATAGCGAATGCGGCACTTCCCGGAAAATCACAGCTGCTTGTTTTTGCCACACCTGAGGCTCATGGAATATATCAGGGATTTGAATATGATGCGATTGCCATTGCCTATGAAAACTCTGATATCGTAGAAGTGCTGGATATTTCTGCTTTCAATGGAAATGCTCAGAGTTTAATTGTTCATCCGAATGGTCGTGTTGTGATTGATCATTCTTCGGAGTCATGGGGGAACGTGTATAATTTCTTTGGTCTTCTGAGAGAGCATTCTGATATGTCTGAAAAAGAGTTCAATGAACTTTTGGAGAAGTTTAAAGTGGGACGTACCGATGCGATGCTACTGAATCTGGATGGAGGAAATTATTATCTGGTCTATGAAAAATCGAATATTCAGGACTGGATGTTCCTGGGACTTGTCCAGGCGGATATCGTCAATGCCAGTATGAACAGTCTGCAGCGTAGTACAATGCTTCTTGTTGGTGTGGTGGTGCTCTGTATTGCTGCTTTTCTTATCAGTCTTATTATTCAAACAAACAGAACCAATCTCAGAAGAAAGGATACGGAGATCCTGTACCGTGATGAGCTGTTCCAAAAGCTTTCAATGAACGTGGATGACGTCTTTCTGATGTTGGATGCCAAAACATATCAGGCAGATTACGTCAGTCCAAATGCGGAAAAGCTGCTGGGGATTACGGCAGAGCAGATTCGTAAAGATATTCGTGTTCTGGGAAAACTGCATCCGGCAGAACATGAAGATCTAGAGAAGAATTATCTGGAGGAAATCCAGGTTCATGAACAGAGGGAAGGGGATTTTAAATATGTTCATCTGAAGACAGGGGAAAAACGCTGGTTCCATAATATTGCAATGGGCAGTGAGGTAAACGGGAAAAAGAAATATATCCTGGTTATGTCAGACCGTACCTCTGACTGGAAAATGAACCAGGCACTTTCTGAGGCAGTACGTGCGGCAGAGACAGCAAACAAGGCAAAGAGTACTTTCCTTTCCAACATGTCTCACGATATCCGGACACCAATGAATGCGATCATCGGTTTTACCACACTGGCAGTAAGC
The DNA here is from genome assembly GCF_025147765.1 of Blautia obeum ATCC 29174. NCBI lineage: Bacteria > Bacillati > Bacillota > Clostridia > Lachnospirales > Lachnospiraceae > Blautia > Blautia obeum. The sequence continues at coordinate 3,309,695 of NZ_CP102265.1, read as the reverse complement.
AATATTGATGATAAAAAAAGGGTTCAGGATTATCTGGGTAAGATACTTTCATCCAGCAACCATCTGCTCTCACTGATCAACGATATACTGGATATGAGCCGGATTGAGAGTGGAAAGATCCATCTGGAAGAAACGGAGGTCAGTCTGTCGGAGGTGCTTCATGACCTGAAGACGATCATCAGTGGTCAGATCCATGCAAAGCAGCTGGAACTTTATATGGATGTAATGGATGTTACAAATGAGGATGTCTATTGTGATAAGACGCGGCTGAACCAGGTGCTGCTGAATCTTTTGTCCAATGCAGTTAAGTTTACACCTGCAGGAGGAACCGTTTCTGTTCGGATCAGACAGTGTCATGGAACACAGAAAGGCAGTGAGCTGTACGAAATCCGGGTTAAGGATAATGGAATCGGTATGAGTCAGGAATTTGTACAGAAGATTTTTTCTCCTTTTGAGAGGGAGCGTACTTCCACAGTCAGCAGGACTCAGGGTACAGGACTTGGAATGGCCATTACCAAGAATATTGTGGATATGATGGGCGGTACTATTGAGGTTCAGACAGAGCAGGACAAAGGCACCGAATTTATAGTCCGTCTGCCATTTCGAACTCAGCCTGAGCATCAACGCACAGAGAAGATCGCAGAACTGGAAGGACTTAAGGCATTGGTTGTAGATGACGATTTTAATACCTGTGACAGTGTGACAAAAATGCTTGTGAGGGTTGGAATGCGCTCAGAATGGACACTTTCCGGCAGGGAAGCTGTTCTCCGTGCACGGCAGTCTATGGAACTGGGAGATGCCTTCCATGCGTATATCATTGACTGGCGTCTGCCGGATATGAATGGAATTGAAGTTACGCGTCAGATCCGCAGCCTTGGTGACGATACACCGATTATTATCCTGACTGCTTATGACTGGTCAGATATCGAAGCAGAAGCCAAAGCAGCAGGGGTGACTGCTTTCTGTGCGAAACCTCTGTTTATGTCAGATATCCGAGAAACCTTGATGACTGCCATCGGCCAGAGTCAGTCTGAACCAGAAGATTCGGTTCTTCCGGCAGCAGGTTCAGATTTCAGAGGCAGATGTATACTGCTTGTGGAAGATAATGAACTGAACAGAGAAATTGCGGTGGAGATCCTTAATGAATATGGATTCCTGGTTGATACTGCCAAAAATGGAGCAGAGGCAGTGGAGAAAGTTAAGAATTCGGAGCCAGGTAATTATGATCTGGTGCTGATGGATGTGCAGATGCCGGTAATGAACGGATATGAAGCTACGAAGCAGATCCGTGCTCTGGATAATCCGGCACTGGCGGGGATTACAATCCTTGCCATGACTGCCAATGCCTTTGATGAGGACAGAAAGAAAGCCCTGGAATGTGGCATGGATGGATTCTTATCCAAGCCAATAGTTATTGAAGAATTGATCAGTACCTTACACGACAATCTGCTGGGTTAGGCAGAAGATGTACGTTTTGACAGCCGAGGACAGTTCGCAGCATGAAACTGTCAAAGCCGGTTGTGCCTGAGAAAGTGATAAAAACAATTTCAGGATATGTTCACTAAACTATATTAATGAAGGTATAAGAGGAAGGGATCATAATGGATAAAAGACAAAAAATACTTATTGTGGATGATGCGGAATTTAACAGGGTTATATTGAAGGAGATTCTCGGAGAAACTTATAATTATCTGGAAGCTGAAAATGGAAATCAGGCAATCCAGATAGTGGAAGAAAATCCGGAGATTGACCTGATGTTGTTGGATATCAACATGCCACAGATGAATGGTTTTGGAGTCCTGGAATGGATGAACCGTTTCCAATGGATCGATGAAACTCCAGTTATTATGATCTCCTCTGAAGAATCTGTTGATACTATGCGTAAAGCCTATGAGATGGGTATTACCGATTATATTACACGGCCTTTTGACTCTGTTATCGTAAAGAAAAGAGTCCAGAATACACTGGCACTTTATGCGAACCAAAAGCGTCTGGTAAATGTGGTTGTAGACCAGGTTTATGAAAAAGAAGAAAACAACAATATTATGATCGGAATTTTGAGTAATGTACTGGGATTTCGCAACAGCGAAAGCAGTGAGCACATTCTGCATATTAAAACAGCAACGGAAATGATGTTAAGAAAATTGGTAAAAGTAACAGATGCTTATCCTCTGACAGAGGCAGATATTGCTTTGATCACAACTGCATCCTCCCTTCATGATATCGGTAAAGTGGGTATTCCGGAAGAAATACTGAATAAACCGGGCAGGCTGACGGATGAAGAGTTTAAGATTATGAAAACCCACAGTGAGATAGGCGCATCCCTGATCCGGGATATGCGCTTCCCAAAGGATAAACCATTGGTGCATACTGCATGGGAAATCTGCAGATGGCATCATGAAAGATGGGATGGAAAGGGTTATCCGGATGGACTGAAGGGTGAAGAAATACCGATTTCTGCACAGGTTGTATCGATAGTCGATGTTTATGATGCACTTACCAGTGAAAGATGTTATAAGAAAGCATTTGATCATGATATAGCAATCCGAATGATCCTGGATGGGCAGTGTGGACAGTTTAATCCAGTTCTTCTTAAATGTCTGAAAGAACTCAGCCTTCAATTTTCCAGAATGTTTACTAATAAACCAGATGATAATAAACAGTATTATGAAGCGCAGAGACTCTCTGATGAAATACTTAGGGAAAAGTCTTTACCCCGTAAAAATTATTCCCAGCGTGTCATTAAGCTTATGCAGGAAAAGATTGAGTTTTTTAAAACGAATAGTGGAAAAACCTCCATTGAATACAATGTCATTTCAGGTCAGCTTAGTATAATGAATGAAAAACAGCAGATAATATGTCAAAAAAATGATCCGAAGTACGATATATCTAATGTGTTTGAAGTAAACAGAGAAGATATACGGCAAGTCAGTAATCTATTGGATCAGACATCAATACAGAATAAAGAGGTTTTATTGCACGTAATGGCAAAAGTAGAGAACAAAAGGCAGATGTGTGCTCTGAAGCTGCACACCCTATGGTCTCCTTTAAAGAAAGATGGTTATATAGGAATTGTTGGATATTTTGAGAGTATATAGGTTCCTGAAAAGTGGTAGTGCTGATTTTTTCCACCATATTAATGTATTTTCTGAAGGAGTATGATACAATTGGTTATGAATACTAAGAACTGAGGAAAAACCATGTATGTTAAATAAAAAAGATTTCTTGAAACATGCATCAAAACTAGCTTTTCCGATCATGATCCAAAATCTGATCGGAACTCTGGTAAACATTGCCGATACGGTAATGCTTGGATATGTAAGCCAGACTGCCATGGCGGCTTCATCCCTTGCGAACCAGTATACTTTTATTCTTTTCTGTTTATATTATGGCATGGCCACGGGTACTTCAGTTTTATGTGCACAGTACTGGGGAAAAGGTGATAAAAAGACTGTAGAAAGAATTCTCGGCCTGGCGGAACGAATCTCACTGATCGTTTCTCTTGTATTTTTCGTGATTTCCTTCACAATGCCAACTACGATCATGAAGATCTTTACAAGCAGTCCGGATACGATTGCTGCCGGCAGTGAATACTTAAGGGTAATTTCATTTTCATTTATGTTTATGGGATTTTCTCAGGTTTTTATGAGTGCCCTTCGAAGTATCGGAAAAATAATGCTGCCATCTGTCACGTACATTGTTTCGCTTTGTGTCAATGTAATTTGTAATGCGACCTTTATCTTTGGTCTGTTTGGACTTCCAAAGCTTGGCGTTACTGGTGTGGCTCTTGGTACTGTCATTGCCAGAATCACAGAAGTACTGATCTGCCTCATCTATTCATTAAGAAGTTCCGATGTCAGATTCCGGATCAAATACTTCTTTACGAAATCAGGTATTCTGTTCCAGGACTTTATGAAAATTGCCACCCCGGCTGTAATAAATGATGTTGTCTGGAGTTTTGCCAGCTCAGCATTCGCAGCAATACTCGGCCATATTGGCGATGATATGGTTGCCGCAAATGCAGTTGCTGTCATGGTGGTAAATATTGGTGCGATCGCCTGTCGTGGTTTTGCCAATGCGACTACCATCATTGTCAGCCAGGAACTGGGTAAAGATAACATTGATACAGCAAGAGAATATGGAAAGCGCATGCTCAGGATAACAATGGTTGTGAGTCTGATCGGATGTGTCATTATTCTGGCGCTTCGTCCGCTAATACTGGATTTCTATCGGGATAAACTGACAGAGACGGCCATTTATTATCTTGGCATTTTTATAATTATGACAACCTGGCGTCTTGTGGGAGAAGGTATCAATACCTGCCTTATCTGCGGATGCTTCAGAGGTGGCGGTGATTCCAGATTTGGAATGATCATAGATTCCATATTTATGTGGCTTGTTGCAGTGCCGCTTACTTTCCTTGCCGCATATGTTTTAAAATTGCCTCCAATCTGGGTGTACTTTGTAATGACTCTGGATGAGTTCGAAAAAATGCCTGTGGTATTTATTCACTATTTCAGAGGCAAATGGCTCACAAATATTACCAGAGATTTTGATTGATTTAATGGAGGAGCGAAACATGATTATCAGAAAAGCTAAAGAAAAAGATATTCCAAGAATTATAGAGCTATTAGGACAGGTGTTGCAGATCCATGCAGACATAAGACCTGATATTTTTATTCCCGATACAACAAAATATACAGTGGAAGAATTAACAGAGCTTTTGAAAAATAAAGAAAAACCGATATATGTTGCAGTGAACGAGTCTGATGTTTGTGTAGGGTATGCCTTTTGTCAATTGCAGGAACAGCCCTTCTCAAATAATATGGTGCAGTTTAAATCGCTTTTTATAGATGATCTATGCGTTGACCAGCAGGCACGAGGTCAGCATATCGGTGAAAGCTTGTTTGAGCATGTAAAAAAAGAAGCCAGGAAAATGCACTGCTATGAAGTGACATTAAATGTATGGTCAGGAAATACTTCAGCAGAAAAATTCTATGAAAAAATGGGAATGAAGACAAAAGAGAGGCAGATGGAATACATTCTGGATGATTTATGAAAAAAGCATTTAAGAGATTTAGAATCGTATTCTGCTGTGGTAATAATGACTAAAAACAGAAGGTGCTTTTTTAGTAAAAACTGCTTTTGCAACCAGAATAAAATAGTTTTATAATAAAGATAGTGGCGAGTGGCGTAATCATGCAGAAAAGCAAAATATACGTTACTCGCCTTTACAAAATTAATTTCAGGAGGAAGCAGATATGCATGAGTATGAAATTTTTATTGAGGATATAAATCCATGTGGAGGAGAACAATACAGCAAAAAAACATTGATAGAGGCAGAAGCAGCCAGCCCGGAAGCTTATGTAAAAGAAAATGGAAGATTCCCGATCCTGGAAACTACAAGTAATGAGAGTGGAGACATTGTAATCGTAACAGGAGATAATAACGGCTCTTTTGTACGATATACATTTACGGAATAAAAGGGACGGTCAGTAAGTTTAAAATATAATATTCGTCATGAAAAAAAGTGTGTAGCCTGTGAGCGTAAGTCCAGCTTATAAGACAGGGTGTGCACTTTTTTTGTGCCAGAAAAGAGAGGAGTTAGAACAAAAATGGCGGAAAGCAACAAAATGCAGGCAGTCAAGAACATATTTATCGGTGCAATGAGGGTGATTTCTTTAAGTTTCTTGTTTGCCGGAATCAATGTTGCTTATCAGAGAATTTATCAGGCACTGGATGGAGGTATGGAATCACTGGTTATTTCACTTTTGAGACAGCTTGTAATCATTTTACCATTGGCGGGAATTTTTTCTATATTTGTCAGAAATGCACAGAAACCAGGACTTATCAAAGATCCATATATTTACAAACCGGATTCCATCATGCTGGATATGGAAGATGCAGTAGCAGAAAATCAGAAAGATGCAGCACGTTTTTCACTCTATCATGCACTTAAGACGATTAATTATCGTGTTTGTGAACGAGTAGTCAGAATCAACGGACTGGACAGCCCTTACTGGAAAGAAGACATTCGTTGTTCAGTAGCCGGTGGATGTGATTCTATTCGTATTCCTAAGACAGAAAGTGCACAGGATGTGCAGCTTGTAGAGCGTGAGATCATTTCAGCAGAAAAAGAATTTGGACTTCCGGAAGGAAGTGTCCTGATCATGGCAGCTGTTGAATCAGCAAGAGGTGTTATGAAAGCTCTTGATATCTGTGAATCCAGCGAGAGACTTTTCGGTATCGCACTTTCCGGTGGTGATTATACAAAAGACCTCCAGACACACATCACAGGAACCGGAATCGAGCTTATGGGTGCAAGACAGAACGGTTGAATGCAAAAGTTATTGCAACCCGGGGGGGACGTTTTCTTGGACTAAATTGCTATTCCTAAACTACGTCTATATTGAAATGGACTCATTCCACCCAACGATAATGACATCCTCGATCAGAATGAACTAGAGGATGCTCTGAAGGATCAATTAATATTTTTTTCCGCCATAATATAAAAAATGGTGGCATTTCGTATTTGCTGAAGGTACATGAAAGTGTTCTCCTGTTAAATAATATTCTGTAAGTTATTTTCTATAGATGTCCGCTGATAGTAGGTATCTATGATATCCTGTAAAGTAATCGTATTCATTTTTTCTTCGGCATCCTTTTGAATTTCATTGTAAAATCCCTGCAAAGATAACTGAATGTTAATGCCAACGCCGCAATCAGGGTTGGTATGAGTATCTAAATGAAGCAAAGGTTTATCACCTTCAACTGCTTTATAAATATCCAGCAATGTAATCTGTTCTGCTGGTTTTGAAAGAGAAGGACGGGCATGTCCGGCTACACTGGTCATAAGTTCCGCTTTTTTTAGTTTTAACATAAGCTGGCGTACAAAGCCGGGATTTGTATGGACACTTTCTGCAATTGAGGCACTGGAGAGGGATTTTTCCTGGTTGATAGCAATCAGAACCATCACATGAACAGTATCACTTAATTTCGTTGAGTATTTCATGATAAGAAGCTCCTTGTAGTATGATATAATAATCTTGTTTTCACGTTTTGGGGTGAAAATATTTTTGGTTTGTTTAAAACGTCCTAAGTTCTCAACAGTTCTTTTTAATGTGTTGATAAACTGTACATTTTTTAATGTTTGATGATTGTAAATAATATAATTACAACTATAATGGGGATTAAAGGAAAAGTCAACACAGTAATGAAACTTACGGCAAAGGAGAGTTTATGGAATACAAAAATCAAACAGAAAATCGTGCATTTCAGGAAATGTTGCAGGCGGCAGTAAAACGGCTGCAAAATCGTTCTGGAGAGGATATTGCTGCAAAAAGTGGGGCTGTTTTTCATAGCAGCCGGAATGCGCTTGAAGTACTGAGTTTTTATGAAACGATTGAAATTCAACTCCCTGAGTTTCGTATTAACTCAAATATGGATGAATGGCATTATCTGATATTGCTGCATTATCTGGATATGGCCGATGGAACAGAAGGTTCACAGAAGCTCATTACTTTTGGTAACCTGAAAGATGGATTGATTCGAGGAACCAAGTTTGACCGGACTGCAGAGCAGAAACTGGAAAAACTTTTGCAGGACAAAGAGCCTGAGAAAATTCAGAAAGCATGTACAAGTCTGGGTGCAGAATTCACAGAGACAAAGGCGGATCTGTGTGCTGTTTTTCCAGTTCTGCCAAGATATCCGGTAACTTTAAAGATATGGTTTGCGGATGAAGAATTTCCTGCATCGGGAAAACTATTTCTTCAAGATCATGCCGATCATTATCTGAGTGTAGAAGATGCGGTAACAGTTGGAGAAATTTTACTGCAAAAATTATCGGAAGCATTTTCTTCCCTCTGATCATGAATCAGAAAACTTTCCAGTCCGGCTTTGATAAATTTGTCGATTACTGTCTGAATCTGTTTCCAGTCATTACAGTGATTGCGGAGCATCAGTCTGTTGATGGAAAGGCAGCCGTTCATTTGAAAATAAAAAACCGATTCTGCCTGTTCAAAGGTCAGGAGGCTGTGTGACATAAGCCAGGTCACATAGCCTTCTTTTGTATTTTCTGCTATTTTTTCCAGAAGAATAGGGGCAATTGCATCATCCAGAAACAGTGCCCTGTATTGTGATTCCATCTGTATTTTCTGACAGAACGGATAGGAACAGCTTTTTTGATTTAGACAGAATAAATGATCTACAGTTGTTAACATATCCTGAGTCATATCATTAAAAATATCTGATAATACATCATGGATATCGTAGTAATGAAGATAAAAAGTGCCACGGTTGATTTCAGCATTTTTGCAGATCTCTGTAACTGTAATTTTCGTAAAACTTTTCTGCGTTAACAATTCTAAGAACGTATTTTTTATGGTTTGCCTGGTATAGCGGGTACGGCGATCTTGTTTTCTGGTTTTTTCTGACATTATATACTCCTGTATTATTTGGTATCGTATGATTCCTCAACAATTTTTCTGATGTGTTGAGTAGCCATACAAATCTCAAAGATTGATTATTGTAATTTATATAGTAACAACTATAATGGGGTTTAAAGAAAAAGTCAACAGATTGTTCAGAATATTAGGAGGAAAAACATGGGACATGTAATTGCAATATCAGGAAAAGGCGGCGTAGGAAAAACAACACTTTGTGGATTATTGATCCAGTATTTGTGTGAAAGTGGGAAACGTCCGGTTCTGGCCGTGGATGCAGATGCGAATGCCAATTTAAATGAAGTGCTTGGTGTGGAGCCGGAGATCACACTTGGAGAGCTGAGAGAAGAAATTGAGCGGGCAGGCGTAGATCCACGATATCAGATCCCATCCGGTATGACGAAACAGGCATATCTGGAAATGCGTCTTTCTGATGCGATTGCGGAAGAAGATGATTATGATCTGATGGTAATGGGGCGAACCCAGGGACAAGGCTGCTATTGTTTTGTAAATGGTCTTGTGCAGACCCAGGTTCAGAAACTGCAAAGCCATTATCCATATATTGTGGTTGATAACGAAGCAGGTATGGAACATATCAGCAGAGGAATCCTGCCAATGATGGAAGTTGCGATTCTTGTAAGTGACTGTTCCAGAAGAGGTGTTCAGGCAGCCGGACGTATTGCAAAGCTGATGAAGGAGTTAAACTTTAAACCACAGAAAACTGGATTAATCGTGAATCGTGTTCCAGATGGAAAACTGGATGCCGGAACTCTGGAAGAAATTCGAAATCAGGGACTGGAATTGTTAGGGGTTGTGCCACATGATGACCAGGTATATCAGTATGACTGTGATGGAAAGCCGATCATACAGCTTCCGAAAGATTCTCCTGTAAGAAGTGCACTGGGAGAAATTGTAAAGAAGTTGGGATTGTGAGTTGGAGGATTGAAAGTTTGAAGATTGAGTAAACAGAAATATTATCTGATTTGGCATAACTAATTGTAAAGAAAGGAAAATCTTCATGAGAAATCATTGGGCAGAAATAGAAAAATATTTAGAAGACCAGAAGATAGCGCAGGAACTAATTGGAGAACTGAGAGATTTTCACATGCGTTATGAGGTAGAGGATCAGGTAAAGGAACGGGTAGAAAAACCGGATATCCTGTTTTATGGGAAAAAGATTCTGGAAATGTCAATAGCAGCGCTTCTTCAGGGAGATAACCTGTTACTTTCCGGTGCGAAAGCTACAGGGAAAAATGTACTATGTGAGACACTGGCATGGATATTCGGAAGACCGGAATACGACATTTCTTTTCATGTAAATACAGACAGTGCCGATCTGATTGGAACGGATACCTTTATAAATAATGAGGTTCGCCTTCGGAAAGGCCCCATCTACCAATGCGCGGAATTTGGAGGATTTGGAATCCTGGACGAAATCAATATGGCAAAAAATGATGCGGTCTCTGTACTGCATGCCACACTGGATCATCGGCGCAGAATCGATATTCCAGGATATAACAGGATTTTACTTCATCCGGCAACACGATTTATCGGCACGATGAATTATGGTTACGCAGGTACCAGAGATCTAAATGAAGCATTGATTTCAAGGTTTATGGTAATTGATATGCCTGAAATGGATGAGGATAGTGTCCTTTTTGTATTAAGACAACATTTTCCAGAGGGGAAAAAAAGTGCATTGAAAGCTTTTGCAGGACTGTTTCTGGATTTGCAGATCAAAGCTTATCATGGAGAAATCTCAACAAAATCTCTCGACCTGAGAGGATTGGTTTCTGCTGTAAAAGCAACAAGAAGCGGACTTTCTCCAATTGAAGCAATCCAGATGGGGATCATAAATAAAAGTTTTGATGTATTTGAAAAAGAGATCGTAGAAGATGTGGTTTCTACCAGAATCCCATCTTCCTGGACCGGAAAAGACATATGGGGGTAAACTTGTATGGAGGATGTCAGATGGCCGGCGGAACAACTGGAAGAACATCGTCTGGAGGTCAGCAATCGTATCAGAAATCTTTTTTGGACAGTCAGTGGTGATTATGATATAGAATTTGAACCGGACACAGAAAAATATGTTTATTCAAAACAAACGGTTCTATATGAGGCAGTGAAGCAGGGTGCCTTTGCACGATATTTTGATCAGAAGAAACTTGGCATGTATTTGATGAAAAAAATATATTTTTCTGCTGGAGAAGATATGCTTTTGCCTCTTACTGGATTATGCATGGATGCTGCAGTGAATCGTTTTATCATTCGAGAACGTTTGGGAACAAAGGAAATCAGAGAACAGGCGTTCAGAGAATTGGAAAAAGCCGAGGAAGAGCAAGTATCAGACAAAGCTGGAACAGACCTGATTCACAGGATTAGGCTTCTGTATATAAGGCATGTTCTGGAGAACACAGACGATAAGGGAATGGAGCCACAGGCAGAGATTGCATTGTACAAGATTCTTTCTCTGAAGGATGCGGAAAATACGGAAGATGTCATAAACGTGATAGACGAGATTTATAATCATGTTCTGGATCCCTCTTTTGAAAAAAGAAATGGAAATCTGGAGAAGATTCTGAATTTGCCGGATATGGCATTGGCCAATGACGCGTGGCAGGAATGCATGACAGATGAACAGATGGAAGACATCATTCAAAAATATCTTTCTAATCTCAAAAAAAAGATGATGAGTCTGGATATCAGAAACAAAAAGAAAAAAAGATTTTATTTCTCGCCGGAAAATGAAGAAGTTCCGAAAAGCTCGGAAAATATAAATCCACAGGCAGTGCGACGAATACGGGAATATGTGGAACTGAATTACGGAAAATCGTATCTAAGTGAATCGGAGCAGGTCAGAGTCAACCGGAAATTTTGTACAGGAATCCATAAAAACTGTATCCTGTATCTTACAGATGGAATTTTACAGAGCCCTGTGATAAAAAATAATCAATACCGTTTTTCTCAGCTGCAGTTTGAAAAAAATAAAGCCTATTATGGAAATAATCACTGGATCATCAAAAGAAATATTTCTGTGTTGGCAGAGTCACTGAAACGGGCATTTATAATCCGAAAGGATGATTTTGTCAGCAGATCTGATGCAGGGCAGCTTGTTCCTGAGAGGTTATGGAAAATTGGAAGAACAGACGATGACAAGTTATTTAATAGAAAAAAAAGATCTGATGATTCTGAGTTTGTAATAGACGTCCTGATTGATTCCAGTGGTTCCCAGGCTGACAGACAGGCTCAGGTAGCGGCTCAGGGATATATTATCAGTGAAGCATTAAGCCAGGCAGGAATTCCTCATCGGGTGACAGGATACTGTGCTTTCTGGGGATATACAGTACTTCAGAGATTTCGGGATTATGAAGATCCAAGGGAAACAAATGAAAGAATCTTTCAATTTCGGGCATATGCCAATAACAGAGATGGGCTTGCACTGAAAACAGTCTCTTCCTCTCTCATGGAGCGACCGGAAAAAAATAAGATTTTAATCGTATTAAGTGATGGAAAACCCTGTGATATGAGCATACAACGACCAGGAACCCGCCAGCCCAAGATCTATGACGGAGAAAAAGCTGCGAAAGATACTGCATATGAGGTGCGTCGGGCCAGAAATCAGGGAATTTTCGTAATTGGTATTTTTGTAGGGAATGAAGAAGAGCTCTCCGTGGAAAAGAGAATCTATGGAAAAGATTTTGCCTATATTCGTAATATCAGCAATTTTTCCCGTATGGTAGGAACTTTTTTGCGAAGACAAATTGATATGGAATGAAAATGGAGGAATCACTATGGGTAAAATTGAATTTTCCAATTGTCAGGATGTAAGAAATCAGAAAAAGATACAGGAATTAGATTGTCCACGCTGTCATGAATCGGGAGGCATTGAAGCCTTTGTGAAAGACGGGATGCTTGCAGAGGACGGAGTATGTGATAACTGCGGATATATTCTTCCAGAAGGAACAGAACTGGAGGAAGTGGAGTAAGAAGCATTTAAGGAAAGTAAAAGTCATTAAATAATCAATTACGGGTAAAGGAGTAAATATAGAGATGAAAATAGCAGTTTGCGGAAAAGGCGGATGTGGAAAAAGTACAGTAACCAGTCTTTTGGCTAAGGCTTTAGCCAGACGAGGAAAAGAAATTTTGGTAATTGATTCCGATGAATCTAATTATGGTCTACACCGACAGCTAGGTATGAAGCTTCCCAGAGATTTTACAGATTATTTCAGTGGTAAGCAAAATGTTTTAAATGATATGATGTTATCAAAATTTACTCATCAGTTTTTTGAGGAAATCTGGACTATAGATGATATACCGGAAGATTATTATAGTCTGAAGGACGGTGTAAAACTGATGAGCAGTGGAAAAATCCATCAGGCAAATGAAGGGTGTTCTTGTGCTATGGGAACAGTTATGACTCAATTTATCCAAAATCTCAGGCTTACAGAAGACCAATTTGCGCTAATGGATATGGAGGCTGGTATTGAACACTTTGGACGTGGAATTGATAACGGTGTAGATTTGATATTGATAATCATAGATCCATCATATGAATCCCTACAGCTTTCCAAAAAAATCGGGGAATTATCGGAAAGTATTCGAAAACCATTTTATTACGTTCTCAATAAAGTAACAAAAGAGAATCAGGAAATGATGTATGAAGCTGTATGGAATTCAAGTCGAGTCGCTGCGTCTCTTAGTGCGGATTCTAGTATTATGGGAGAGGGACTGATGGGGAAAGAACTATCAGAAAAACCAGATGCTATTGAAAACTTAACAGAATTTCTACTTTCTATTTAAAGAACGAGGAGATTTACTGTGGATATATGATAAAAGAAAACCAGATTATACAGCTGTAATTTGTAAAATTAGATCCGCTTGATGCAAGAAAAAAGCAGTGATATACTGAAATAAAAGATATTTATAAAATAATAAAAACCTGGAACTAAATTGTGTGATTGAACAGTTACAAAGAATGCAATTTTTGCGGAGGGTATAGGATGATACAGATTGCAGTTGTGGAAGATGAAGAAATTTACGTAAAACAATTAACAGAGTATATCCGGAAATATCAAACGGAAAGGGGAAGATCAATAAAGGTTACAGTATTTGGTGATGGAGAAGATATCACAGAGAATTACAGTGGCGGTTTTGACATTATTCTGATGGATATCCAAATGCAGTTTATGGACGGTATGACAGCAGCAGAAAAAATCCGTCAGATGGATCAGAAAGTAATTATCATGTTTATCACAAATATGATCCAATATGCAGTACGTGGATATGAAGTTGATGCAATGGATTATGTAGTAAAACCAGTTGAGTATTTTTCTTTTTCGCAGAAACTGGATAAAGCAATTGGACGTATTCGTTCTGAAGCAAAGGAATTTCTTATGATTACGATTGGAGAAGGAATCGTAAAAACAGATATAGCAGATATCTATTTTATTGAAGGACAGGGACATAATGCAGTTTTTCATACTTTAAGAGGGGATTACAGTTCCAGAGTTACGTTAAAGGAACTGGAAGAAAAATTGATAGTTCATAATTTCTTCCGGTGCGCCAAGGGGTATCTGGTAAACATGAATCATGTAGAAGGCATTGTTGGTTCTGACTGTGTGATTCATAGTGTACATATACCAGTCAGCAGAACTAGAAAAAAGGAATTTATGAATAAACTTTTGCAAAATCTGAACATGGATTAATTTTGTTGGGCGGATAACGGAGGAAGTTATGTTATACCAGGATATTCCAAGAATTTATACAGCAATTGCGGAGTGGGGAGCGTGTCTGGTTTATCTCTATATGTTGAAAAGAGAAAAAATGAAATCTGCACATTTTTTTATTGGTGTGTTGCTCATGCTGGCATTGCAGTGTGCTTTTCTGGTTGCGACAGGTAATGTATCAGAGGTTTTATGGATTCCCTGTATGATTATTGCTGTTGCTATAATGTATGTATTTCTTATGGTTGGAGGAAGCATGAAACCTCTTGGGGCAGGCTATTGCTGTGCCAGAGCATTTGTGTTGGCAGAGTTTGTTGCTTCTCTGCAGTGGCAGATTGTATCTATTGTACAGGTGAGAGGAATTCAAAGTTTCTGGACTGAAATTTTGATTACGATTATAGTTTTCGGTGGTTGCTTTGTCATTGATATTTATCTGGAAAGGGATTTTCTGAAACAGGATTATCTTCAGCAGATGACTGTAAAAGAAGTTGTAGCAGCAGCAATCATGGCAGTTACAATCTTTGCGTTCAGTAATCTGAGTTTTTTGAGTGAAAATGTACCATTTGCAAGCAAAGAACGTGCAGATATTTTTTCTATGAGAACCCTGATTGATTTTGGAGGAATTGCAATCCTGCATGCTTATCAGAGCAGGATTAGTGAGTATATTGCCGAAAAAGAACTTTCAGCAATGAATGTGATCCTGAAAAGTCAATATGACCAGTATCGAAACTATCAGGACAGTCTGGATCTCATTCAGATGAAATATCATGATTTGAAGCATCAGATCACAGCACTTCGTGCCGAATCAGATGCGGAAAAACGCAAGAAGTGGATTGATGCCATGGAGGAAGAAGTTTCTGCATTTGAAAATATGAGCAAGACAGGTAATCAGGTGCTGGATACAATTCTTGCAGCTAAAATTTTTCATTGTCGAAAAAATCATATACAGATTACCTGTGTGGCAGATGGTAAGTTGCTAGATTTTATACATGTAACAGATTTGTGTTCCATTTTTGGAAATGCACTGGATAATGCAATTGAACATGTAATTATGATACCGGAAGCGGAAAAAAGACTGATTCATCTGACGGTATCTGCAAAAAAGAGTTTTGTATTTATTAAAATAGAAAATTACTGTGAAGATAAAATTCAGAAAAATGAAAATGATCTGATTACAACAACAAAAGCAGATCGACAAAACCATGGATTTGGTTTAAAAAGCATTCGTACTGTTGTGGAGAAATATAATGGTTCTGTGGATTTTGGAGTAGATCAGAACTGGTTTGAATTAAAGATTCTTTTACCCAGAGTAATGTAAAGCTCTGGGTGTTTTTTTGCATTTCATGCCATATTTTTGCATGTTGTGCCAAAACCGGCACGATGAAAAAGATATGATATAGTAAGGTCAACAGGAAACAGTTCCTGAAATTACAGGACAGATAAAAAGGAGGAGAAGAGAATGATCAGTGTTGAAATGGAAGACGTCCTGGCGGTATTACAGTTGTGCAAACCGTATATTATCGGTATTGTTGCTGCACTTGTAATTGGAATCGTAATTATGATCGCGTGCCGCAGGATGTGCAGGGACAAAAGATTTCTGATAAGAAGGGAAGCTGCGATCGCAATGGTTCTTGCAGTTGTTGTCTGCGTGAATATGATCTGTTTTGGACCAATGGCTACGTTGATTGGACTTGCAACGGGAAATGGAACTTTAAGCGATGAAACAAATGAAGAAGCTGCGGAAGCAGCAGAAGAAATTATGGAAGACGGAATTGTTCTTCTGAAGAATGAAAGCCTGCTTCCTTTAAATGAAACAAAAAAACTGAATATTTTTGGCTGGGAATCTATTAATCCGGCTTACGGAGGAGCTGGCTCAGGAGGAATCAATGATCTGTATGATATTGTCAGCCTGAATCAGGGACTTGAAAATGCAGGATTTTCTATTAATCAGGATCTTGTTGATTTTTATAATAATTATGGTGCAGATAATCCGGAAATGTCAATTCAGAAACAGAGCTGGACATTACCAGAACCACCGGCAGATACATACAGTGATGAACTTATTGAAAGTGCAAAAGAATATTCAGATGTGGCAGTTGTGGTTCTTTCAAGAAAAGCAGGTGAAGGTCATAACGATATTCCGATGGATGTAAGCAAAGCAGCTTATGACAATAACTCTGATGCGTATGACGATTTCCCGGAAGGAGAGCATTATTTACAGCTTTCCCAGACAGAAAAAGACATGGTAGACATGGTCTGTGATAATTTTGATGATGTTATTGTAATTTATAATGGCGCAAACCAGTTTGAACTTGGATTTACAGATGAATATCCACAGATTAAGTCTGTTGTATGGTGTCCTGGAACTGGAAATGTCGGATTTAATGCACTTGGAAAAGTATTTTCCGGTGAAGTAAATCCTTCTGGAAAAACACCGGATACATTTATTTACGACATGACAACTGCTCCATGGTGGAACAATGGAGAAAAGATTGAATATACTAACCTGGCAGATATGGCAGTTGAAGGAATGAATGCAGGATCTCCGCAGGTATACGCTCCAGCATTTACAAACTATGTAGAAGGAATCTATGTAGGGTACAAGTATTACGAAACAGCAGCACAGGAAGGCTTTATCGATTACGATAAAACAGTACAGTATCCATTTGGATATGGACTGAGTTATACAGAATTTGAACAGAAAATGGGTGAACTGGAGGAAAAAGACGGACAGATTTCTGTAGATGTAGAAGTAACCAATACAGGAGATGTTGCAGGAAAAGATGTAGTAGAAGTGTATTACAATCCACCGTATACGAATGGCGGGATCGAGAAAGCTTCTGCAAATCTGATTGAGTTTGCAAAAACAGACCTGCTTCAGCCAGGAGATTCTCAGACAGTCACAGTTACATTTGATGTAGAAGATATGGCATCTTATGATGAGAATGACGCAGAAGCGTATGTCCTCGAAAAAGGAGATTATGTGATTTCTATTAACAGGGATTCACATACCGTTTTAGACCAGAAAACTTATACCGTAGATGACACTGTGGTATATGCAGGCGAAAATAAAAGAGCATCAGATGATACTGCTGCAGTAAATGTATTTGAAGATGCAAAAGGAGATATAACATATCTGTCACGTGCGGATCATTTTGCAAATTATGAAGAGGCTACAGCAGCACCGGCATCTGTAGAGCTGGGTGAGCCATATGTTTCTGAATATCATCTGAACAGCAACTTTGATAAGACTACATATCTCAATGATGAGGATGTAATGCCGACAACGGGAGCTGATAATGGACTTACATTAGCTGATATGCGTGATGCTGATTATGACGATCCTCGTTGGGAAAAACTTCTGGATCAGCTTACTGTTGATGAAATGGCAAATATGATTGCGATGGCTGGTTATCAGACAGCAGCTATGGATTCTGTGGGAAAAGTGGCTACACTTGATTTCGACGGACCAGCAGCAATTAATAACAACTTTACAGGAGTTGGTTCTATTGGTTTTCCGATTGAAGTTGTAATTGCTTCCACATGGAACAAAGAACTTGCACAGACCTGGGGTGAATGCATGGGCAAGATCAGTCAGGAAATGGGTGCAGAAGGCTGGTATGCACCAGGTATGAATACTCACAGAACTGCATTTGGAGCAAGAAACTATGAATATTTTTCAGAAGATGGAGTTCTTGCAGGAAATATGGGTGCAAATGCAGTAGAAGGTGCAAGAAAATATGGAGTTTATTCTTACATTAAGCATTTCGCACTGTATGAGGGAAATGCAAAGATGGTAAGTGTCTGGTCAAATGAGCAGGCAATCCGGGAAATCTATCTGAAACCATTTGAAGTCTCTGTAAAACAGGGAGGCGCAAATGCGGTTATGGTTTCCTGGAGTTTCCTTGGAGATAAATGGACTGGGGAATGCAGTAATCTTATGAACACAGTTCTCAGAGATGAATGGGGCTTCAGGGGAATGGCACTTACAGATTTCTTCCGAAATAATGGCCACGGATTTATGAATGCAGATGCAGCTCTGGCAAATGGAGTAGATGCAATGTTGTCCACGTTCAACGGAGAAGAAAACAATGTAGCTAATCCGGAGCATCCGACATCTGTACTTCAGATGAGAAATGCCTGCAAAAATGTCATGTATACAGTTGTAAGCAGCTGGGCTTATGACGGAGAACACGAAGAAACAGGTATGGAAAACTGGAAAAAAGCAGGAATTGGTATCGATATTGTAGTGGCACTTCTTGCAGTAGGAATGGAAGTACTGATTATCAAAGGATATAAGAAAAGAAAAAATGCAGAATAAAAGATGAAAGCGGGATGAAAGACGGTATGAAACAGCAAAAACTGGTTGAAAAGATGACAATAGAAGAAAAAGCAGCTATCCTTAGTGGAAAAACTGTCTGGCAGACCAGAGAGATTGACAGGCTTTCCATCCCGTCCATCTTTCTTTCGGATGGACCTCATGGGATAAGAAAACAGGCAGGAACAGGAGATCATTTGGGACTGAATGCATCCTTGAATGCAACTTGTTTTCCCACAGCAGCGACGATAGCAAACAGCTGGAATCAGAACCTGGGGGAAGAAATCGGACAGGCATTAGGAGAAGAAGCTGCAAGTATGGATGTAAATATCCTGCTTGGTCCGGGATTAAACATTAAAAGAAGCCCATTATGTGGAAGAAATTTTGAATATTTTTCAGAAGACCCATATCTTTCCGGTAAGATGGCGGCGTCATATATTCGTGGAATACAGAGTAAAGGCGTTTATGCCTGCCCGAAGCATCTGGCGGTTAACAGTCAGGAACTTCGGAGAATGGCAATGGACGCAGTTGTTGAT
Source organism: Blautia obeum ATCC 29174 (assembly GCF_025147765.1). Lineage (NCBI taxonomy): Bacteria > Bacillati > Bacillota > Clostridia > Lachnospirales > Lachnospiraceae > Blautia > Blautia obeum. The sequence goes on along the minus strand of NZ_CP102265.1, from coordinate 3,290,677 downwards.
GAACGGACATTAAGAGAAATTTATCTGACCGGTTTTGAGATAGCTGTTAAAGAAGGACACGCAAAAGCAATCATGAGCAGTTACAACCAGATTAATGGGATTTATGCTAATGAGGACAAACATCTTTTGACAGACATCCTGCGCAAAGACTGGGGATTTGATGGAATTGTAGTAACAGACTGGGGCGGAAGCAATGACCATGTGAAAGGAGTTGCTGCCGGCTCAAATCTGGAGATGCCGTCCTGTGGGTACGATTCTGCAAGAGAAGTGATTGCTGCTGTCCAAAATGGAAAGCTGAAGGAAGCGGATTTGGATGAAAGAGTTGGAGAACTGGTGGATGCAGTTATGGAACTGACATCAGGTAAGAAGCTTTCAGATAAAAACTTTGACAGAAATGAACATCATCAACTGGCAAGGAAAGCAGCAGCAGAAAGCATGATTCTTCTGAAAAATGAAAAACAGATTCTTCCGCTGGATACTAAAAAATCCATCGCTGTTATTGGAGATTTTGCTTTTTCACCCAGATATCAGGGGGCAGGATCTTCTATGGTCAATCCAACAAAAGTAGAAGACATGTCATCGATTTTGCAACAATATGATTTGAATATTTTGGGAATGACAAGAGGTTATCATAGAAATGGAGATGTAGATGAGAATGATAGAAAGTTTGCATTAAATTTGTCTATGAACGCGGATATTGTAATTTTCTGCTTTGGTCTTGATGAGATCAGTGAATCAGAAGGACTGGACAGAACCCATATGCGTATTCCGCAGGACCAGATCGATCTTCTGCAGGATATCAGTAAGGTGAATGAAAATGTTATTGGTATATTGAGTGCAGGATCTGCGATAGAAATGCCATGGCACACCTGCTGCAAAGCAATTTTGCATGGCTACCTGAATGGACAGGCAGGCGCTTCTGCAACATTGGATATTCTGACCGGAAAAGTGAATCCATCAGGAAGACTGGCAGAAACGTATCCTATATCTTATGAACAGACACCGGCATACCGATATTATCCAAGCAATGAGAAAACATCGGAATACCGCGAGAGTGTTTATGTGGGATATCGCTATTATGATACTTCAAAAGTCCGGGTGCAATATCCATTCGGCTTTGGGCTTTCCTATACGGAATTTACATATTCTGATCTTATTATAGAAGAGGATGGAATCAAAGTTTCGGTTACCAATACAGGTGACAGAGACGGAGCCGAGGTTGTTCAGATGTATGTAGGACTTCCTAATGCAATCGTGTTCCGACCGGAAAAAGAACTGAAAGGTTTTGCAAAAGTTTATTTAAAGGCAGGAGAAAGCAGACAGATTAGAATTCCTTTTGATGATAAGACATTCCGTTATTGGAATATAAAAACGGGACAGTGGGAAATAGAAACAGGAACTTATCAGATTATGGTAGGGGCCAGTGTTGCAGATATTCGTTTAACAGGTATGACTGAGAGAACAGGAAATAGTAAAGGGTATCCGTATAATCCAGCAAAAATGCCTTACTATTATACAGGAATCGTGCAGAAAATATCAGATGAGGAATTTCGTGAACTTCTTGGTCATGAGATACCGAATAGAAGATGGAGTGGAAATCTGGAAATCAATGATGCAATTTGTCAGATGTATTATGCAAAAAGCCGACTTGCAAGACTGATATATAGATGTCTCACAAAAATGAAAAAGAAGAGTGAGGCACAGGGAAAGCCGGATCTGAATATTCTTTTTATTTACAATATGCCGTTTCGAGGGATTGCCAAGATGACCGGTGGGGCAGTCAGTATGGAAATGGTATATGGAATTGTCGATGCTGTGAATGGCCACTTTATGCTTGGGGTAAAAAAAATAATTGGCGGATATTTCAGAAACAGAAGAAATAATAAGAAATATGAAAAATTATTAAAAGGAGCCGGAGGGAAGTGCAGATGAATCATATAAAAAATATATGGAAATGTTTTGAAGAGAAACATTCTGCTATCGCAAAATGGCTTTATCAGATATTCTATTTTGTTATATTCAGTATGGGCGTGACAGTATTCCAGTATCTTGTATTTACATTTTTACCAGGGATTTTGGGAATTGGTCTGGCTGGTACAGAATTTATGTGGCCAAAGGTTTCCATGAATCTGTTTGGAGTAAAATTTACATGGAGTTTGCTGGGGTATAATGTATTGCGTGATGCAACGGGAAATATACTGATCGGTGGTGGACTTGGCTATTTTATCAGTTATGAATTGGGGTCATTTCTTGCACAGTGTATCAATTTTCCACTTCAGAGAAATATTACTTTTAAAAGCCATGGAAATCCTGTATATCAGGCAATCTGGTATTTTGTTGCATGGGTGGTAATTTCACTGATTTGTAATGGATTTAATAATCTGTGGATGCCAGTTGCATCTGCATATGTGGCCCCGGCAGTCTATAACATGCTTGTGACAATTATCACAGGTGGAGTTTCTATGGTGATTTTTTTCTTTGTGTTTAAAATTATTTTCCCAGAGGGGAAGGCTGAATAGAAGAAATTAGCAAGTATGCCTGAAATCTAATAATAAAAGAGATGAGGAGTAGTAAGAAAATCAGACAAATATATTTTTCCAAGAATTTGTCGTAAAAATGTGGTCAAACCAAGAAAATCGAGTGCGAAAGAGAATGTTACGCCATGCACAGCTCGGGAAAGAATTCCCTCGCTGTAGGGCGGTCGCCCTATAAAATAGCAAAAAAAGACGCCTTTGCAAGTGATATGTACCCAGAATTCTGGACACATATTTATAAGTTAGGCGGACATCATGGATGCTTCTCTGTATTTTACAGGAGGCATCCATTTTGTTTTTGCCTGGATTCGTTTGCTATTATAGTAATCAATATATTCATCAATAGCAATTGCAAATTCTTCAAATGATGTATAATCTTTTTCAAAACCATAATACAGTTCTGTTTTTATTCTTCCAAAGAATGTTTCCATGATGCAATTATCGTAGCAATTCCCCTTTCTAGACATAGATTGAATTATTCCATGTTCTTTCAAACGATTTCGATAATAAGCATGTTGATATTGCCATCCTTGATCAGAGTGCAAAATTAAACCGTTTACAGAAGAATACTTATCAAAGGCTTTATCAAGCATTCTTTTTATTTGTTCTAAATTAGGACTTAGCGCTAAATCATATGAAATAATCTCATTTGTATTCATATCCAAAATAGGAGAAAGATAGCATTTTCCCCACGAAAAATTAAATTGGGATACATCTGTTGTCCACTTTTGCAGAGGTAAAGTAGTTGAAAAATTTCTATTAATTACATTGTCGGCTACTTTCCCAACTTCACCTTTATAAGAATGATATTTTTCTTTTGGACGTTTTCCAAATAATCCAGCGTCATGCATAAGACGTTGAACTCTCTTATGATTTACGTTGTAGCCACGATTTTTTAATTCCATATAAACTCTGCGTACCCCATATCTGCCTTTGTTTTCTACGAATATTTTTTTAATAACTAGAAGTAATTCTTCATTTCGTATAGCAACTGGATCTGTTTTATTAATTTCAAAATAGTATGTAGAACGCGCCATATTCATAGCCTTTAACAAGTGTTTTAACAGATATCCTTTTTCTTTGAGTTCTTTGATGATTGCTGCTTTTTCGCCTTGAGTAGCGCAGCTTCCCTTTCTTCTCTCAAGGCGATCTCTTTTTTTATTGCTTCATTTTCTGCTTTAATATAAGTAATTTCAGCTCGTAAACGAATCAGTTCTTCATATTCAGACTCATTTAATTTACGTGGATTATTTATGTTCATTTTTTTCATTGCGGACTCCTTTGGTTTTCGCCCTTTTCTTCGGCCTACAAGTCCATTATAACCCCATATTTTATATTTGCGAATCCATTGAGCAAGTAATCCACTGTTTATACCCACAGTATAAGCAACTGAAGTAATAGTATCTCCAGCTATAACTCGTGCAACAAGTTCATATTTTTCCTCTGGAGACCACTTTTTATTTGTACCATAGTGTTTTAAACAATCAGAAGTATTTGATTCTTCCAAATGATGCCATCTGACAATCATGTCATGAAAATTTTTTAGATTTATTATATCATTGGGTGCATCAATCCATTTTCCTTGGCGATACAATTCAACAGCTTTTTTCTTAAATTCGTAAGTATAACGCATAAAAATACCCCTTTCACTGGATGTCCAGTAAAAGGGGTACATATCAAAGTAAACTAGCAGGGCGTCTTTTTTCAACATTTTGCATGGCTTGTAGCGTTCACAAAATCTTCACAAAAAATTAGCACTCATTTATTGTTATTGTGACGTTGGTTTTGTCTAGTTTCATATAGTCCCGTAACGCCCTAGTTACAAGGGTTTCACGGATTTTGAAAATTTGTAGCTGTTCATCAAAAATCGTCATTTTTCAGAAATTTGGGGTCAAAATTGGCGTCAGATAGCACACCAGAGAGAAAAATTAAATATTTTATAGACTATGGAACGTACACTTTTGGCGTTCCTTTTCTATTTCCAGTCGTTCAGAAATGGACGGCTTTTTTCATACCCAAAATCGAAAGGAGAAAGAGAAAATATGAATAAGCTAGTAAAGCGATTGCTGACAGGAACGCTTGCTTTTGCAACCATTCTCACGGCATTACCAGTGACGGCGGTTCATGCTTCCGGCAATCAATATTGGACAGAATCAGCAGAACGTGTCGGCTACATTGAACACGTTATGAATGATGGTTCTATCAAATCTACATTCAATGAGGGACACATGAAAGTTGAGGGCGAAACTGCCTACTGCGTGGATATCAACACCAGTTTTAAGAATGGATATAAAACACGTTCTGACGCAAGCACCCGCATGAGTAGCGATCAGATTGCGGACGTTGCTCTTTCCTTAGAGTACGTCAAGCAATATACCGCTTCTCATACGAACTTGAATTACAAACAGGGATACTTGCTGGAACAGTGTGTTGTCTGGCAGAGGTTGAGTGAACAGCTCGGCTGGCAGTGCGATAACGTCAGAGCTTCCTATAATGAAATCTCACAGGCAGTACAGAATGAAGTTTACGCTGGTGCGAAAGCATTTGTGAAAGCAAATAAGGGACGCTATGAATGTGGCGGTTACATTTATACTGGCGAAGGACAGGACATCGGACAGTTCTGGGCGAAGTTAAATGTAGGAAATGCAAAGGTCAAAAAGACTTCTTCCAATCCAACGGTCACAGATGGCAATGCCAACTATTCCTTTGAGGGTGCGACATTTGGTGTCTATTCTGATAAGGGCTGTAACAGCCAGCTTGCCACACTTACTGCCGATGGAAACGGCGATACCAAAGAAGTTGAGGTAAAAGCCGGAACAGTTTACATCAAAGAACTTTCCGCACCAAAAGGTTACAAGCTGGATTCTACTGTCCATGCCTTAAATGTGGAAGTTGGAAAAACAGCGACATTAACTGTTGCTGACACTCCAAAGGTCACAGAGGCTTTGATTGATTTATTCAAAATTGACATGGAAACAGGAAAATCTACTCCACAGGGAACTGCTTCTTTAGAGGGTGCAGAGTTCACATGGAGCTATTATGACGGATACTACAATGCAGATAATCTACCTGCAAAAGCTACCCGTACATGGACAACCAAAACCGTTGCCGAAAAAGACAGTGACGGAACTATCCATTATGTATCCAGACTTGCCGACAGCTACAAAGTATCCGGCGACAGCTTCTATACACAGGACGGTAAAAATGTATTGCCACTTGGTACACTCACTGTCACAGAAACAAAAGCACCAAACGGCTACTTATTAGATGGTGCATATATGCAGGCTGACGGAAGTTCCGAACAGATTAAGGGAACGTACCTTACACAGATTTCCGAAGATGGCGAACTTGCCGTACTTTCTGGAAGCAACCAGTATTCCGTATCTGACAAGGTTATCCGTGGCGGTGTGAAAATCCAGAAACGTGACCTTGAAACAAAGGATACCAAAGCACAGGGAAGTGCGACCTTACAGTACACAGAGTTCAATATCATTTCTTTAAATGACAGTCCTGTACTGGTTGTGGGAAAATTATACAACAAGAATGAAACCGTAAAGAAGATTCAGACAGGCATTGACGGAATTGCTTCTACTTCTGCCGACTTGCTCCCTTACGGAAATTACAGATTAGAAGAAAGCAAAGCACCAGAGGGCTACTTGACAGATGGTGCAAAGGCAATCGACTTTTCTATCACGGAAGATGGAAAAATCGTGGACTTGACCGACAAATCCCACTCTGTCTACAACCAGATTAAACGTGGCGATATTGAGGGTGTAAAAATCGGTGCAGGTACACACAAACGTCTTGCAGGTGTTCCATTCAGAATTACAAGCAAGACAACGGGAGAATCCCATATTGTAGTTACTGACAAAAACGGTCAGTTCTCTACTGCTTCAAGCTGGGCTTCCCACAAGGTCAATACCAATGCCGGAAAATCCAGTGAGGACGGTGTATGGTTTGGGACATCTGAACCAGACGACAGCAAAGGTGCATTACTCTATGATACCTATGTGATTGAGGAATTAAAGTGTGATTCCAACGCCGGATTTAAGCTGATTCCAGCCTTTGAGGTGGTCGTATCCAGAAATAAAGTGACCGTAGATTTAGGGACACTTACTGATGAATACGAAAAAGAAATCACAATCCATACCACAGCGACCGACAAGAAAACAGGCGAAAAAATGATTGTTGCCGGAAAGAACATCAAGATCGTGGACAAAGTCACACTTGATGGCTTGGAAGCTGGAACAAAATATAAACTTTCCGGCTGGCAGATGTTAAAGGAAGAAAACGCCGAACTTCTGATTGACGGGAAACGTGTAGACAGTAATTATACTTTCACTGCTGACAGTGAAAAAATGACGGTTGAGATTACTTACAGTTTTGACGGTTCAGCTCTTGGCGGTCAGAACCTTGTTACTTTTGAGGAATTGTACGATATAAGCAATCCGAAAGAGCCTGTCAAGGTTGCCGAACATAAAGACATCAACGATGATGGACAGACTGTTCTTATCACAGAACGTATCATCAAAATCCATACGACCGCTACGGACAAGAACGGCAAGAAAGAAATCGAAGCCGGAAAAGATGTAACGATTGTGGATAAAGTCACATTAGATGGGCTGGAAGTTGGAACAAAATACAAACTTTCCGGCTGGCAGATGTTAAAAGAGGAAAATGCAGAACTTCTGATTGATGGAAAGAAAGTATCCAATGATTATGAGTTTACAGCCGACAATGAAAAAATGACAGTTGAGATTGCATTTACTTTTGATGGTTCTTCTCTTGGTGGCAAGAGCCTTGTCACATTTGAGGAATTATACGATATGACCAATCCAGACGAACCAAAGAAAGTGACAGAACATAAGGACATCACAGACGATGGACAGACTGTGACAATCAAGGAAGTGCCGGAAGTCCCAGACACACCAAAGGATACCGACACGCCGGATACACCATCTATGGTTACTAAGACAAGTGACAGCCCAAAAACAGGCGACAATACCAATATCTATGCTTATCTTGCCATGCTCGGTCTTTCCTGCGTAGGGCTTGGCGGTATGCTTTACTTCAAACGTCGTAAAAAGAAATCATAAGGCGGTAATGTAGCGGTTGGTAGAGCGTTCAAGGTCGCCACCCTTTTTACAACTTCACGCTCCCGTGAAGCTCTGATTTACGGGAGCGTGAAGTCCACTAGGGGCGTGGGGAGTGTAGCTCCCCACAAAGTACAGCAGGAAAGAAAATAAAACAGAAAGAAAAGAGGTCAATCATTTATGGAATTAAGATTTGTCGTACCAAACATGGAAAAGACATTCGGGAACTTGGAGTTTGCCGGAGAAAATACTACGGAACAGCAGAGAATCAACGGGCGTATGGCTGTCATTACCAGAAGCTACAACCTGTATTCCGATGTGCAGAGAGCTGATGATGTTGTCGTTGTGCTTCCTGCCAAAGCTGGTGAAAAACATTTTTCGCCGGAACAGAAAGTAAAACTTATCAACCCACGAATCACTACCGATGGTTATAAAATCGGGGAACGTGGATTTGTCAATTATATCCTGCTTGCAGACGATATGTTACCAGCAGAAAGTAAATAAGGGGGTATTCAGATTATGAGATTAGCAAATGGAATCGTCATTGATAAAGAAAAGACTTTTGGAGTGTTGAAGTTCTCCGCATTACGCCGTGAGGTTCATGTACAGAATGAAGATGGAACGGTCAGTGAAGAAATCAAGGAGCGTACTTACGATTTGAAGTGCAACACACAGGGACGCATGATACAGGTATCCGTTCCGGCGACTGTTCCGTTAAAGGACTATGACTACAACGCCGAAGTGGAACTTATCAATCCTGTTGCAGATACGGTAGCCAATGCAAATTACCGTGGTGCAGATGTGGACTGGTATGTAAAAGCAGACGATATTGTTTTGAAGAACAAAGGCACTCATGCCGGAAATCCACAGAACAATGCTCCACAGCAACCGCCGAAGAAATAAGAGGTGTTAGCGTATGACGTGGAAAAAGAAAGGTAACAGGATTCGTGCCAGTGACAAATCGCTGGTCTATCACTTCTGTATCGGTTGGCTGTTGCTCCTGTTCGTTGAGGTGTTCCTGCTACTGAATCTGCGACAGCTCCTTGTTATAGACTGGAAAGATTTTAACCTGCTCCATGCCGGAATTACTTGGACTGCCTACAATTCCATTACGGTTCTGATAGCGACTGGTGTTTGTGCATTGGTCGCTTTCCTCTACTACCGTTACGGATATGACCGTATCAAGCGGTTGCTACACAGACAAAAGCTGGCTCGCATGGTGCTGGAAAATAAATGGTATGAAGCGGAGAACACCAAAGACAGCGTTTTTTTCACTGACCTGCAAAGCAGATCAAGAGAAAAAATCGTGTGGTTTCCGAAAATTTATTACCAGATGGAAAATGGATTGCTCCATATCCTGTGTGAAATCACAATGGGAAAATATCAAGAACAGCTTCTGTCCTTAGAGGACAAATTGGAATCGGGGCTGTACTGTGAGCTGACTGATAAGACACTGCATGACGGCTATATCGAATACACCCTGCTCTATGATATGATAGCGAACCGTATTTCGATTGATGAAGTGATTGCCGAAAACGGCGGTCTGCGGTTAATGAAAAATCTGGTGTGGGAATATGATTCACTTCCCCATGCCCTTATCTGTGGTGGTACTGGCGGTGGAAAGACCTATTTTCTGTTGACCATCATTGAAGCCCTGCTTAGAACCAATGCGGATTTATACATTCTTGACCCGAAGAACGCTGACCTTGCAGATTTGGGAACAGTCATGGGAAATGTCTACCACACGAAAGACGATATGATTGACTGCGTCAATGCCTTTTATGAGGGCATGGTCACACGCTCAGAAGAAATGAAACTGCACCCAAACTACCGCACAGGAGAAAACTATGCTTATCTGGGGCTTGCTCCACAATTCCTTATCTTTGATGAATATGTGGCGTTTTTGGAAATGCTGACGACAAAGGAAAGCACTGCCCTGTTAAGCCAGCTAAAGAAAATCGTTATGCTCGGCAGACAGGCTGGATACTTTCTGATTGTGGCTTGCCAGCGTCCAGACGCAAAATATTTCGGAGATGGTATCAGAGATAATTTCAATTTCCGTGTGGGACTTGGTCGGCTGAGTGAACTTGGCTATGGTATGCTCTTTGGAAGTGATGTGAAAAAGCAGTTTTTCCAGAAGCAAATCAAAGGGCGTGGATACTGTGATGTAGGAACAAGTGTCATATCGGAATTTTATACTCCCCTTGTACCCAAAAGCTATGATTTCTTGGGTACAATTGGGAAACTTGCACACATAAGGCAGGACGGACAGGTGGCGTGCGGAGCGAAAGCCACAGGTACGGACTAGCCTTGCTGGTGTGGCGGTAGCCACGCCAGCATATATTAAGCCCCTCGGTATCTAACAGAGGGGCACAAATCACAAGGAAACATACACAAAAGTTACCGATTCTTGGCTCAAATCAAGCGTTTGGTAGCTTTTTTTACTGCTGTGACATCGGATATAAAATGTCACAGTTTTTTCGTAAAGGGGGTATCGCACTGAATGATACAGAGTGGATACAGGATTTTGCAGACAGACGTTTGCAATACGGTGTATCCCAGACGAAACTTGCGGTCATGGCTGGAATCAGCCGTGAACATTTAAGCCGTATCGAATCCGGCAAGGTGGCAGTCACAGAAGAAATGAAAGTAAAACTTTTGGAAGCTCTGGAAAAATTCAATCCAGAAGCACCGCTTACCATGCTGTTTGATTATGTGAGGATACGGTTTCCGACACTGGATATTGGACATATCATCAAAGATATTTTACAGCTCAATATTCAGTACATGATACATGAGGACTTCGGGCATTACAGTTATACAGAACACTACTACATCGGAGATATTTTCGTATATACTTCTCCCGATGAAGAAAAAGGTGTCCTGCTGGAACTGAAAGGAAAAGGCTGTCGCCAGTTTGAAAGTTATCTGCTGGCACAGGAACGGAGCTGGTATGATTTCCTTATGGACGCTCTGGTGGACGGTGGTGTGATGAAACGCCTTGACCTTGCCATCAATGACCATACAGGAATGTTGGATATTCCAGAACTGACCGAAAAATGCCGGAATGAGGAATGTGTATCGGTGTTCCGTTCCTTTAAGTCCTACGCTTCCGGCGAACTGGTCAAGCATGAGGAACAGGACAAGGCTGGCATGGGCTATACGCTTTATATCGGCTCATTGAAAAGTGAGGTGTACTTCTGTGTCTATGAAAAAAGCTATGAGCAGTACATCAAACTGGGGATTCCCATTGAGGAAGCACCCATAAAAAACAGATTTGAAATACGGTTGAAAAATGAACGTGCTTATTATGCTGTCCGTGACCTGCTGACTTACTATGACGCTGAACGGACGGCATTTTCTATCATCAACCGTTATGTACGCTTTGTGGATAAGGAAGCAGACAAGAAACGGAGCGACTGGAAATTATCTGTCCGCTGGGCGTGGTTCATCGGGGAAAACAGAGAGCCGTTAAAGCTCACGACCAAACCCGAACCCTATACACTGGACAGAACCCTACGCTGGATTCAACGGCAGGTTGACCCGACACTCAAAATGCTGGAAACAATCACAGCGAAAACAGGGATTGATTATCTGAAAGAAATCCGTAAATCCACGAAACTGACGGAAAAGCACTACAAGATAATCGAACAACAGACCACATCAACCGAAGATGTGATTTTAGAAAAGGAGAATTGAAAAATGCAACGATTATTATTTGACTTCCTGTTCTTCTCTTTAGGTGGAACAGTTGGCGTGATTGCCATGTGTATTTTACAGGCTGGCAGACAGTCTGACCGAAAAATGATGGAACTGAAAGGAGAAAAGAAAGTATGAATTTTGGACAGAACCTTTATAACTGGTTTTTAAGCAACGCACAGAGCCTTGTGCTGATGGCGATTGTTGTTATCGGTATCTACTTGGGATTCAAGCGTGAGTTTTCCAAACTTATCGGATTCTTGGTAGTTGCCTTAGTAGCCGTTGGTCTTGTATTCAATGCGTCCGGCGTAAAAGACGTATTGTTACAGTTATTCAATAAGATTATTGGAGCGTAAAGCCTATGGAAGAATGTAGCGTATTGATTGAAACGACCAAATCAGCAGAGGATAAAACCTCTCGCTGGTTTGATTTACCCATTGATTATGAGCTGTTCCGTGACCTGCTCGGTGTGGAAGCTGACAGCAAAGACTATCAAATCACAGATATGAAGCTCCCCTTTGCTGGCGATATTGTAAGGACAACTTCTGTAAGACGATTAAACAAGCTATACTTTGCTTACACGGATTTATCGCCAGAAGTTCAGCAGGCATACAAAGACTTGATTCCTTATTTTGGCGGTGTTGAGGATTTGTTGCAGGAATCCGAAGAATTTTTGTTTTATCCAGAGTGTCACAACATCATGGACGTTGCCCGTTACCGCTTGGAGCATAACATTGAATTTTCTGCTCTTTCCGAAAAAGGAAAGAAATATTTTAATCTGGAAGCCTACGCCCATGAACTGGAAGAAAAAGGACGTTATGCTCTCTGCAACAACGGTATGTTCAAACTTTGACAGGTGGTATTGCTTATGGCAGAAATGAAAGTATTTGTTATCAATCTTGATGAACAGGAAAAAGATACAGGCTGTGCATGGTTTACACTGCCCTGCAACATAGAAACATTAAAACAATCCATTGGCTTACCGCCGGACAGTGACCGTTATCTTATCAGTGATTATGATTTCCCTTTTGAAATCCTGCAAGATACAGACCTTGACCTGTTAAACAATATCTGCCTTGCGATTTCGGAGTGTGAAATTCCACCCGAAGATATACCTTTAATTCAAAGAGAATGGTTTTCAAACCTGCAAGAGCTGGAAGCCGGACTTTGCAATGTTACATACCATCGGAACTGGTCAGGTATAGAAGAAACATCGGAACATTTCTTGTGTGTGCATGGCAGATTTTATGAATACAATGAGTGAAAGGAAGTGACCGCTTATGATTGATGATATGCAAGTCTATATAGCCAATCTTGGCAAGTACAATGAGGGAGAACTGGTCGGGGACTGGTTCTCTTTTCCGTTGGACGAAGAAGTGATTGCAGAACGTATCGGCTTAAATGCAGAGTACGAAGAATACGCAATCCATGATACGGACAACTTCCCGATGGAGATTAGCGAATACATTTCCATCGAAGAACTGAACCGTATCTATGAGCAGTTGGAAGAATTACCGGATTACCTGCTGGACGACTTGGACAGTTTTATATCCTGCTATGGAAGTCTGGAAGAACTGGTGGAACATAAGGACGACATCATTCTGTATTCCGGCTGTGAAACGATGACCGATTTAGCCTACTATCTGATTGATGAAGAACAGGTACTCGGAGAAATCCCGTCCTCTTTACAGAACTATATCGACTACGAAGCCTACGGGCGTGACCTCGATATAGAGGGGACATTTATTGCAACAAACGCTGGTATCTGTGAGGTACTGCGTTAAGGGCTGGCAGATCAGCACCGCCACTGGTGCTACTGTCAGCTTTTCTCTTGGGGACAGTCTGGGAAATCCGGCTGTCCCTATTGTTATAAAAATGAAGAAAGGAGCATTTACAAGTGAAGAAAATCCGAAGTTATACAAGTATCTGGAACGTGGAAAAGGTACTGTATGCCATCAATGATGTAAACCTGCCATTCCCTGTGACCTTTACCCAGATTACATGGTTCGTGCTGACGGAATTTATCATCATTCTGTTTGCAGATGTACCGCCACTTTCCATGATTGAGGGAGCATTTTTAAAATATTTCGGGATTCCCGTTGCCCTCACATGGTTTATGTCACAGAAAACCTTTGACGGGAAAAAGCCATACAGTTACATCAAGACGATGGTTCTGTATGCTCTGCGTCCCAAAGTGACTTATGCCGGAAAAGCCGTGAACCTGCATAAGCAGAAATTTGAGGAAACTATCACGGCAGTAAGGAGTGTGACCTATGTTCCCGATTAAATATATCGACAATAACCTTGTCTGGAATAAGGACAATGAGGTGTTCGCCTACTATGAGCTGATACCGTACAATTATTCATTCTTATCCCCAGAACAGAAATACCTTGTGCATGACAGCTTCCGTCAGCTTATCGCACAGTCCCGTGAGGGAAAGATTCATGCGTTGCAGATTGCAACTGAAAGTTCAATCCGAAGCATACAGGAACAGTCAAAGAAGCTGGTAACTGGAAAGCTCCGTGAGGTAGCAATCCAAAAGATAGACGACCAGACCGAAGCCCTTGTATCCATGATAGGCGACAATCAAGTAGATTACCGTTTCTTTCTGGGATTCAAGCTCATGGTCACAGAGGACGAAGTCAATCTGAAGAACATCAAAAAATCGGTATTTCTGACATTCCGTGAGTTTTTGAATGAGGTAAGGCATACGCTGATGAACGACTTTGTTTCTATGAGCAATGATGAAATCAACCGTTATGTGAAGATGGAGAAATTACTGGAAAACAAAATCTCCCGTAGGTTCAAAATCCGCCGACTGGAAGCCAAAGATTTTGCCTATCTGATGGAACACCTCTACGGCAGGGACGGGATAGCTTATGAAGATTATGTGTATCCTCTGCCAAAAAGAAAATTAAAAAGAGAAACACTGATTAAGTATTATGACCTTATCCGTCCTACCCGTTGTGTGGTAGAAGAAAGCCAGCGATATTTGCGTCTGGAACATGAGGACAGCGAAAGCTATGTATCCTACTTTACGGTCAATGCCATTGTCGGGGAGCTGGACTTCCCATCATCGGAAATCTTTTATTTCCAGCAACAGCAGTTCACATTTCCTGTGGACACTTCTATGAATGTTGAAATTGTGGGAAATAAGAAAGCCTTAACCACTGTCCGCAACAAGAAAAAGGAATTAAAGGACTTGGATAATCACGCCTATCAAGCTGGAAACGAAACAAGTTCAAATGTGGTGGAAGCCTTAGACAGTGTCGATGAACTGGAAACAGATTTAGACCAGAGCAAGGAAAGTATGTATAAGTTAAGTTATGTCATACGGGTGTCTGCACCCGATCTTGACGAACTGAAACGCCGTTGTGATGAAGTCAAGGATTTTTACGATGATTTGAACGTGAAGCTGGTACGTCCTGCCGGAGATATGATGGGACTGCATGGAGAATTTCTTCCAGCCAGCAAGCGTTATATCAATGATTATATCCAGTATGTGAAATCCGATTTTTTAGCCGGACTTGGTTTCGGTGCTACCCAGATGTTAGGAGAAAACACAGGAATCTATATTGGGTATTCCGTGGATACAGGAAGAAATGTCTACCTGCAACCGTCCCTTGCCAGTCAAGGGGTAAAAGGTACGGTCACAAATGCGTTGGCTTCTGCTTTTGTAGGTTCGCTTGGCGGTGGAAAATCATTCTGTAATAACCTGCTGGTGTATTATTCCGTTCTGTTCGGTGGACAGGCAGTTATCCTAGACCCGAAAAGTGAGCGTGGGAACTGGAAAGAAACACTGCCGGAGATTGCAGAGGAAATCAACATCGTAAATATTACCAGTGATTCCAGCAATCAAGGGCTGTTAGACCCGTATGTGATTATGAAAGATGTCAAAGACGCTGAAAGTCTTGCCATTGACATTCTGACTTTCCTTACGGGGATTTCTTCAAGGGACGGCGAAAAGTTTCCTGTCCTTAGAAAAGCAGTCCGCACGGTATCCCAGAATACGAACCACGGGCTGTTACAGGTCATTGAGGAATTGCGAAAAGAAGATACCGCCGTATCCCGTAACATTGCTGACCATATCGAAAGTTTTACCGACTATGATTTTGCACAGCTTTTATTCTCGGACGGTTCGGTGGAAAATGCAATCAGTCTGGATAACCAGCTCAACATCATACAGGTGGCGGATTTGGTTCTGCCGGATAAAGATACTACTTTTGAGGAATACACGACCATTGAACTGTTGTCGGTATCCATCTTAATTGTTATCAGTACCTTTGCCCTTGACTTCATTCACAGTGACCGAAGCATTTTTAAAATCGTGGACTTGGACGAAGCATGGGCGTTTCTGAATGTGGCACAGGGCGAAACCTTATCAAATAAACTAGTGCGTGCTGGTAGAGCCATGAACGCCGGAGTATATTTTGTCACACAGTCCTCTGGGGACGTATCAAAAGAAAGTCTGAAAAATAACATCGGCTTAAAATTTGCGTTCCGTTCCACAGATACCAATGAAATCAAGCAGACCTTAGAGTTTTTCGGGCTGGACAGTGAGGACGAAAACAACCAGAAACGGTTGAGGGATTTGGAGAACGGACAATGCTTAATGCAGGATTTATACGGGCGTGTCGGTGTGGTACAGATACACCCTGTCTTTGTAGAACTGCTCCATGCCTTTGATACCAGACCGCCGATAAAAAGTGAGGTGGATTTGGAATGATGAAATCTGTCACAAAAGAAAAGGTATTCCATGTACTGAAACTGGTTCTGCTCGCCGTGACCGTTACGCTGGTACTGCTGTCCCTACTTGGGACGGTAGCTCATGCGTCTGGACTGGTCGATGATACGGTCAATGCAGACAACCTGTATTCAAAGTATCCGCTTTCCAACTATCAGCTTGATTTCTATGTGGACAATAGCTGGTCTTGGCTACCGTGGAACTGGCTGGACGGCATTGGAAAATCGGTGCAGTACGGGCTTTACTGTATCACAAATTTTGTCTGGACAATCAGCCTGTATCTTAGCAATGCCACAGGATATGTGGTGCAACAGGCGTATAAGCTGGACTTCATCAATGACATGGCAGATGGTATCGGGAAAAGTATCCAGGCACTTGCCGGAGTGACCGAACATGGATTTTCCAGCAGTGGATTCTATGTGGGATTCCTGCTCATTATCATTCTGATTGTAGGTGTTTACACCGCCTATACAGGGCTTCTCAAACGGGAAACAAGCAAAGCACTTCACGCTGTTATCAACTTTGTGGTGGTGTTCATTGTGTCTGCGTCCTTTATTGCTTATGCTCCCAACTACATACAGAAAATCAATGATTTCAGTTCGGACATCAGCACCGCTTCTCTGGACTTGGGGACAAAAATCATGCTCCCAGATTCACAAAGCAAAGGCAAGGACAGTGTAGACCTTATCCGTGACAGCCTGTTTGCGATACAGGTAGAAAAACCGTGGCTGTTATTGCAATTCGGGAACAGCGATACCGAAGAAATCGGGGCTGAACGTGTGGAAGCTCTGGTATCTGCAAGCCCGTCCGATGAAGATGGGGAAACAAGGGAAAATGTTGTGAAAACAGAGATTGAGGATAACGACAATGATAACCTTACTATTCCACAGGTCGTCAACCGTCTGGGTATGGTGTTCTTCCTGCTCATTTTCAATCTCGGTATCACAATCTTTATCTTCCTGCTTACCGGAATGATGTTATTTTCCCAGATACTATTTATCATATATGCCATGTTTCTACCTATCAGTTTTTTACTGTCCATGATACCAACCTATGAGAACATGGCGAAACAGGCAGTTGTCCGTGTATTCAATGCCATTATGACAAGAGCCGGAATCACACTGATTGTGACTGTGGCATTTTCGATTTCCAGTATGTTCTACAACATTTCCACAGATTATCCGTTCTTCATGGTGGCATTTTTGCAGATAATCTGCTTTGCCGGAATCTATATGAAACTCGGAGAACTAATGAGTATGTTCAGCCTTAATGCCAATGACAGCCAGCAGATAGGTCGCCGGATTTTCCGTAGACCGATGGTGTTCATGCGACACAGGGCAAGACGTATGGAACACAGGATTGCAAGGGCTGTCGGTGCTGGAAGTGTTGCAGGTGCGATGGCTGGTGCAAGTGTTGCTAGAGCCGGAAAGCCAGCAACGAACCAACCGCCAAAGAAACGTGAAAATACCTCTTCCAGCATGGGAAGCCGTGTCGGTTCTGCGGTAGGTGCTGTGATGGATACGAAAAATAAAGTCCGTGACAGTGCTTCCTCTCTGAAAGAAAATGTGAAAGACTTGCCGACACAGGCTGGTTATGCTGTCCACTCTGCAAAACAGAAAGCAAAGGATAATGTATCAGACTTTAAGCGTGGCGTTGTGGAAGAACGGGAAAACCGACAGGAACAGCGTACACAGAAACGCAATCTGCACAGGGAAAATATCTCACAGAAAAAACAGGAATTGCAGAAAGCACAGGAAGCAAGACAGACAGTTCATGCGAATGGATCAGCGACAGCCGGAGCTACCAGAAGCCATGAACGCCCTGTTGCCACACCTGTTCCAAAACCAGCACAAACCGATATAGTTACGAAGCCGGATATGAAACGTCCTGCTACTTCTCCTGTGATAAAAAATGCAGAAATCAAGGCTGGAAAAGAAACCGTCCAAACCAATATCAGACAGGAACAGCAGGTTAAATCTGTTGCCAGAGCGAACCAGCCAAACGTAGCAGAATCCATCAGCAATCATAAGAAATCTACAGTACAGAAAACACAGGTCAACCAAAAACAAAATCGTAAGACTGTTACGAAGCAACCAGAGAAAGGACGGAAGAAATGAGATTAAAGCGTATCCTTATCATAGGTACGATATTTCCTGTCCTTTTCTCCATCATTCTCTTTTTCGGGATATTGATTTCCGGCGAAGATGACGACAGTTCCAACAGTTATTTGCCTGTCTATTCTGGCATGAACCTGTCAGCCGATGTCCTCAGACATCAGCCAATGGTAGAAAAATACGCCAGAGAAAACGGTATCTCGGAGTATGTGAACGTCCTGCTTGCTATCATACAGGTGGAAAGTGGCGGTACAGCTACCGATGTCATGCAGTCCAGTGAAAGTCTGGGGCTACCGCCGAACTCATTAAGTACAGAGGATTCTATCAAGCAGGGGTGTAAATATTTTGCGTCCCTGCTTTCTTCCTGTAAAGCCAAAGGCATGACGGACATTAACGTAGTTATTCAATCTTATAACTATGGTGGTGGCTATGCAGACTATGTTGCGAAGAATGGGAAAAAGCACAGCTTCAATCTTGCAGAGAATTTCGCAAAGAATAAATCCGGCGGTACAAAAGTGACCTATACAAATCCGATAGCTGTCAGTAAAAATGGTGGCTGGCGTTATAACTACGGAAATATGTTTTATGTGGAGCTGGTCAACCAATATCTGACTGTAAAGCAGTTCAGCAACGCAACCGTACAGGCGGTTATGAATGAAGCATTGAAATATCAAGGCTGGAAATATGTCTATGGTGGCAGTAATCCGAACACCTCTTTTGACTGTTCTGGTCTTACCCAGTGGTGCTACGGAAAAGCCGGAATTAGTTTGCCACGAACCGCACAGGCACAGTATGACGCAACACAGCATATCCCATTGTCACAGGCACAGGCTGGCGATTTGGTATTTTTCCATTCCACTTACAATACCAGTGACTATGTTACCCATGTGGGTATTTATGCTGGAAATAATCAGATGTACCATGCCGGAAATCCCATTGGTTATACCGATTTGACCTCTGCCTACTGGCAACAGCACATCATTTGTGCCGGAAGAATTAAGCAATAGAAAGGACTTGAAATATGTTTAAGAAGAAAGAAAAAACAATGAAAGAACCCAAAGAAAAGAAAGTGCGTACCATGAAAGTCGGGACACACAAGAAATCTGTCCTGCTTTTGTGGGCGGTACTTCTTGCAAGCACCAGTTTTGGCGTGTACAAGAACTTTACCGCCATTGACACCCACACGGTACATGAAAAAGAAATCATTCAGCTACGATTGAACGATACCAATGGGATTGAGAATTTCGTTAAGAACTTTGCGAAAGCCTACTACTCATGGGATACCAGCAAGGAAGCCATTGAAGCAAGGACAACAGAAATCAGTAAATACCTTACCAAAGAATTACAGGATTTGAACGCCGATACCATCAGAACGGACATACCAACCAGTGCGACCGTTACAAATGTGCTGGTCTGGAATGTAAAGCAGTCTGGAACGGACGATTTTACCGTTGCCTACGAAGTAGATCAGCAGGTAAAAGAGGGAGAACAGACACAGGCAGTCACAGAAAACTATACTGTAACCGTTCATGTGGATAAGGACGGTGCAATGGTCATTACCCAGAATCCTACCCTCGCTCCGGCAGTACAGAAATCAAAGTATGAACCGAAAGCACAGGAAGCCGATGTCAGTGTCAGCTCCGATACAGTCAAGGACGCTACCGCTTTCTTGGAAACATTCTTTAAGCTCTATCCGACAGCTACGGAAAAAGAACTTGCCTATTATGTTAAAGCCGGAGTGCTTGCTCCTGTCTCCGGCGACTATGTATTTTCAGAACTGGTAAACCCTGTCTTTACCAAAGACAGCAACAACCTCAAGGTCAGTGTGTCTGTGAAATATCTGGATAACAAGTCGAAAATGACACAAATCTCACAGTATGAGCTTTTACTTCATAAGGACGATAACTGGAAGATTGTAGGATAAAATCAAAAGGCTTACATTTCGGTATAGGGTGTAAGCCTTTTATTTGCTGTCATATATTACAAACGAATGGTTTGTTTTGCCAAAGAGAACAAAGAAAAAACGCTGCAATCCCGTAAAGGTTGCAACGTTTCTTTCTGTCATATTCAGTTGTGTACGGACAGCTTATTTGTCCGAGTTTTCGATTTCCGCAACCTCTTTCGCCGTAGCAGTCACAATCCTTAATCCCTTATCGCTGATATTGTCAAGCAGAGTATCAAGCTGCCGCCGCTGAGTGGATTTTTCAGTGTCTCTATTCGGAAAAAAGAATTGGTCTACCGATATGTTATAGCGTGTCACAAGCTCATAAAAGATTTGCAGGCTTGGTTGTTGTCCCTTATTTTCAATATTGGTAAGGTAACGCGGAGAAATATTCATTGCGTCGCTTACATCTTTGCGACTTTCCTTTCTCGCTGTCCGCGCCGCTTTTATCGCTTGCCCGAAAGCTGCGAAGTCATAAAGTGGTACAGGTCTTTTAGCCATAATTATTCACCCTGCTATATTGTATAGTTCCTAACTTTTTCAAGATACGTCTATACAATTCCTACATCTAGCTTAAATAATTCCTAATATATGATTGGATAAATTTTAAATTCTTTATGAAATCTTCAAAAATAGAAACTATTCTTTATTCATAATCAAAAGAAAGGGTATCACAAAATATGGAAATGATTTTAAAAACAACAAACCTTTGCAAATCTTTCAGCGGGCAAACGGTTGTAAACAATATTTCGCTGAACATTGAAAGAAATTCTGTCTATGGACTGCTTGGACCGAACGGAGCTGGAAAATCTACAACACTAAAAATGATTACTGGCATTTTGAAACCGACTTCTGGAAACATCGAATTTGACGGTCATACATGGAAGCGTAGCGACTTAAACCATATCGGGGCATTGATTGAAATGCCACCGCTTTATGAGAACCTAACCGCCTATGAAAATCTGAAAGTGAGAACTACCGTGTTAGGGCTGACAGATAAGCGGATTGACGAAGTGCTGCAAATCGTCCGGCTGACGGAAACAGGCAAGAAAAGAGCCGGACAGTTTTCTCTTGGTATGAAACAGCGTCTTGGAATTGCAGTTGCATTACTAAACAACCCGAAGCTGCTCATACTTGATGAACCAACCAACGGGCTTGACCCGATTGGGATTGAAGAACTTAGAGAGCTTATCCGTTCCTTTCCTGCAAAGGGTATTACCGTTATTTTATCAAGTCATATTCTCTCCGAGGTACAACAGACCGCTGACCACATCGGCATTATTGCGGGCGGCGTCTTAGGCTATGAGGGAAAACTTAATGCAAACGAAAATTTGGAACAGCTTTTTATGGACGTTGTAAAAAGCAATCACAGGGAGGGTTAAGGCATGGACTATCTAAAATCAGAACATTTGAAATTCAAGAGGACAATATCGAACAAACTGATTTTCATTGTTCCGCTAATTACGGCTATTTTTGCATGGCTTATGGGT
This sequence comes from Blautia obeum ATCC 29174, assembly GCF_025147765.1. Classification (NCBI taxonomy): domain Bacteria; kingdom Bacillati; phylum Bacillota; class Clostridia; order Lachnospirales; family Lachnospiraceae; genus Blautia; species Blautia obeum. The sequence goes on along the minus strand of NZ_CP102265.1, from coordinate 3,269,060 downwards.
GGATATATAGGGTATCAGTACATGACGCTTTACTGGTGGTATGCGTTCCTGCTTCCGGGAGCAATCGCAATTTTGTGTTCTTTGTCACACAGAAAAGAAGAAAACGCCGGGAAATACTATTCGGTATTTTCTATGCCTGTAAATCTTTCGAGATTTGAATTTGCCAAGGGCATTATCTTAGTCGAAAAACTGCTTGTTTCAGCGATATTTTTAGCATTGCTTATTTCTATCAGTAATATCATTGCTCCGGCAACGGCAGTATATTCTCTTTTACACAGCATTACAGGAAGTATCGGAATTATCCTTGCGTCTGTCTGGCAAATTCCTTTGTGTCTGTACTTAGCACGCAAAACGGGAATGTTTGTGCCGATTGTGTTAAATACAATACTTGGGATTGTCCTATCTACTGCTACCGCATTAGGAAATACAATAGCATGGTGGTTTGTACCGTATTGTTGGGCAGCAAAACTGGCAGAGCCACTTATGGGAATTGAAATAAACGGAACTTATGCGGGGAATTGTGGATTTTCTATAGCCATTATGATTTCCATTTCGTTGTCAATACTCTTGTTTCTTATTTTATCCTATGCCGACGCAAAGGATTTTTCCAAAGGGAGGTAGACAGAAATGGGTTTTATTTATGCGCTTCGTTCTGAACAGGAAAAAACGAAGCATACATCGTTTTGGGCTATTCATTTTTGTGTACCCGTTATGGGGGCATTGTTATTTCTTGCTTACTATTCCCAGTATGCCAGCACCGCAGACAGTAAAAAGCTCAAAATGATATTGGAAATTACGACAACGTTTTTTCCGGTGTTGATAAGCGTTATTGTTGGTCTGAACGTTGCACTGGAAGAAAAGGCTTCACACTTCCAAACGCTGCTTGCTGTACCAAACAGACACAAAAATATGCTTGCAAAATTAACTTATCTTTATGGTTCGGGGGTATTTGCATTGTTCTTTCTGTTCCTGTTATTTGTGATTGGCATACATCTTTTGGGAATGGCTGATACAGTGCAGCTCGGAATGCTCATTGGAGCCGCCGCCGGGATGGCTTTTTGTAATTTTATAATATACATCTTGCACCTGTTCCTTAGCTTCAAATTTGGATTAGGGTTATCCCTGTTTTGGGGCGTGTTTGAAAGTCTGCAATGTATCTTATATAGCAATATTGAGCTGAAAGGTGTAGCCCGGTATATCCCCTTTGCATGGTCTATGAATTGGGTACAGGATATTTTGAGCCGACAAATTTTCAACTATGGAACAGAAAAAATATGGATTGCAGCATTAACGACAGGTGGCTTGTTGCTGACCTTATTATGGTTTTCTCATTGGGAGGGAAGAAAAAATTATGAATAAAAGCAAAAAAATAATGCTACTTCTGCTGTTTACCTTTATCGTTTGTGTGGCTCTTGCTGGCTGTACTTTACAGGACAGAATCGAAGAATATTCCAGTGACAAGGAACAATGCTATTTGAATACGGAAAATGTAACACGTTTTTCCTATAAAGGTAACGATTACACCATTTTGGCAGATACCGTATCAAATGGCGGGCTTGGAGAATGGATTGGATATATCCGGCAGCTGGCTGCCATAGACGAGAACGGAAAAATATTGCTGCAAGAAAATGTTGAAACGGTGACTTTTCAATCCTTAGCGGATTTGGCGGAGAAAGCACCAGAAGCCGCTTACATTATTCCTTTTCTCAATGTATATGCGGCTCCTAACGCAGACGATTATCTTATTGTAGATGTAAACGGAGGGTATCATAAAGCTGTTATCAGCAAAAATGTCAAAGATAGCGATACTGTTTTTGATTTTAAGAAAACAGAAGAATCTATAAATGACAGCTTTGAAGTCAATCCAGAAAATGCGACACAACTTCTTTGGGGCGGGACGGTTTATCAAGTAACGTCTGATATGGTATCAGATGATGAATTAGGCAGCTACATTGATATTCTCGCTGAAAGTGTTACATTCGATACAGAAACGAAAATCCCTTTGTCAAAAGAAGATTTAAGCAAGATTGACTGGTACGGGGAAAATGCCGGACAGGGGCGAGAGTTTTGGTTTTACACAGATGTCTATGAGATTTACGGAACCGATAAAGCGGAAGCGGTTGCGGTCAATGTAAATGATAACTACTATATTGCAAAGCGACAATGACAGCTTTCCTACCTTCCTACCCTTGGAGCTTGTGTTATACTAAAAAGGACAACGAAAGGAGGCAACAATATGGCAACGATCCTTATGATTGATGATGAACAGGCTATTTTAGAGCTTGTCAAAAACGGGCTGCGAAAGGATGGGCATTTCGTGACCACTTATACCTCTGCCGCACAGGTACCGATTGATAAGCTGAACAGATATGACTTGATTATACTGGATATTATGATGCCAGATGTAGACGGCTTTTCCTATTGTGATAAAATTCGTTCCCTTGTAGACTGTCCTATTCTTTTTCTGACGGCAAAGACAATGGAGCATGACATCACATTTGGGCTTGGTCTGGGAGCAGACGACTATCTGACAAAACCATTTCGTATTGCAGAATTGCGGGCGAGAGTAAACGCCCACTTACGGCGTGAACGTAGGGAACGACATACCGCACTTACCTTTGACCGCATAAAAATTGATTTATCTGAAAAAGAATTACGGGTAGATAACACGCCTGTTGCCTTAACGAAAAGCGAATATCTGATTTGTGAATATCTTGCAAGGAATAAAGGACAGGTATTTTCAAAAGAACAGATTTACGAAGCTGTTTTCAGCTTAGAGGGCGACAGTGATAATTCTACGATTTCTACTCATATCAAGAATATCCGGTCAAAATTGAACAAACTGGATATTCAGCCGATAGCGACAGTCTGGGGGATTGGGTATAAATGGGAATAAAAAAAACAACATCACTGAAAGCGTCTTTTTGGAAATTCTTATGTATGCTTCTGATTGGGCTAATAGGTGCGGTGGTGATACCATTCAGTCTTATTTTAGCCGGAACCAGTACGGGACTTATTACCTATGCGGATTATTCAGAACGCAGTGCAAAAAACCTTGTTCCTGTTATTGCTGCAACGCCGGATTTGACAGATGTGCAGCTTCCTATGGGTTGCAAGTATTTGGTGCTGGATAAGAATTATCAAGTGACAGAAACGACCTTAGAGGGCGACGATTTAGACCGGGCTATGGAATACGCAATATCCGGGAAGATAAATACAAACCTCAACAAACAGTATTTGCTTGTGACCCGCGAAAATGAATATGTGGTGCTACAATATTACATCGGCTCACAATTTACAAATGAATGGCTTTATGAACATTTTCCCTCACCGGAAATTCTGCTTTATATTCTCATAGCAATCAACTGTATTGCGGTATGCGTGATATTGACAGCGAAGTTTGCAAAAAATATGCGGGCGCAGCTCTCCCCGCTTTTTGAAGCAACAAGGCAGGTTGCCGGACAAAATCTTGATTTTGAAGTGGAACATTCAAAAATCAAAGAATTTGAGGATGTACTTTGTTCTTTTGCTAATATGAAAGATAATCTGAAAATATCTTTAGAGAAGCAATGGCACGCGGAACAATTACAAAGAGAACAGATTGCAGCACTCGCTCATGATTTGAAAACACCTTTGACCGTCATTCAAGGAAATATTGATTTGATAAGTGAAACAGAGCTTGACGACGAGCAACGTCTATATGCGGGTTACATCACTGAAAGTTCCGAGCAGATAGGCATTTATATTAAGACGTTAATTGACATTTCCCGGACAGTCGCCGGGTATCAGCTTCATTTAGAAAAATTTGATATAGCTGATTACATGAGACGGATTGAAACGCAGGCAAGCTCTTTATGCCTTACTAAAGGAATTTGTCTGCACATGGAAACGGGAGCTGACTTGGGCGCACTCAAAGCGGATAAGTTGCTGTTGGAACGGGCAATTATGAATGTGATAAGCAATGCGTTAGACTACTCTCCAACACAGGGGACAATTTATGTAACAGTGCAAATGACAGACTGCTTTTTGCACATATCCATAACAGACGAGGGAAGCGGCTTCACGCCAGAGTCCCTACACCATGCACAGGAACAGTTTTTCATGGGCGACAAAAGCAGAATTTCTAATATGCACTTTGGTATGGGACTTTATATCACGAGCAGCATTATCAAGCAACATGGCGGGCAGCTTGTTTTAAGCAATTCTAAAAAGACTGGCGGCGCACAGGTTATTATCAAAATTCCATATTAGAAATTTGGTGAGCGGTACTGCGGTATCGCTCATTATTTTTCAAATCTTTATGAAATCCACAAAATTAACATATAGCATATAAGTAAAGAATAAAAATGCAATCTGCCGGACGACGGCAAAAGAAAAAAAGCCGTCGTGGAGCAGACATATTTTCATGCGCGTATGAAACGGCGACTTTGATTTTCAGAGCCGCCGTTTCTTTGCGTTTACACAAACCTATGACGACTTGCAGGGACACGGTAGCCGATTGGAGGTTGATTTACCGTGTCTGTTTTGGTTATTCATAGTGTACATGAGTTACATCAATTAAAAAAAGCGTAGCTCCCTCTCCGGGTAATTTCGACTATAAATACGAACTGACAATTCAATATACTGGCTTTTTTATTTCCTATGCGTTTACTTGCGTTCTGCGAGCAGACGCATTTTGTCTTTTTTATAACATAAAGAATTTTTTTGATTCTGCAACAAATCACACCCTGCTGTACAGATATGGTGCGGAAAGAGGGATACATACTTTTTACTTCATAACGGAAAGGGGGTGTGATTGTGAAACCGTCAGACTTCCAAAAGACGATACAGTGTCAGTTCGACTGTAAGCTCAAAAAAGTTGTTAAAGGAATTGTCCGTAATTACCGCAAGGAATTAGCCAGACGACAGGCAAAGGAAGTATCCTTTTGTGAGCTTCCAGAGATTGTTGTTGAGAAATTGATTGTATGGGACGATTACGAAAGTGAATATACAACATTCGATGTGTGCGGTACAGAAATCCGTGTACTTGATGAAGAACTTGCAGAAGCACTGAAACAGTTGCCGGAGCAGAGTCGGAACATTGTATTGATGTTTTTCTTCTTGGATATGAGCGATTCGGAGATAGGCGAAAAGCTGAACATCAACCGAAGCACATCATACAGACACAGAAGAAATTCACTTGAAGAAATCAGAAAGCAGTTAAAGGAGAAGAAAACAAATGAAGAATAAGCAACACACACTTCCATCATTTTTTCTCATATCATCAGCCGTGGACGGTAACGAAAACGCCATAGAAAAGCTGTTGTTATTCTATGAAGCCTACATATCAAAATGCTGTTTACGCCCGTTTTACGATGAATACGGCAACGTATACATTGTGGTTGATATGGAATTAAAGGGACGTATCAGAGAAGCCCTTTTGAAAATGATATGTGAATTTGAAATAGACGAACATTAAGTAATATTTGAGCGGAGCATGATTTAACAAACTCCCCTCTTTCCTGTTCCGCTTTTTCTTATCATTCTGTATCAGTCCATTTGTAAAAATGAATTGATACAGGCTGACAAGAGCCTAACAGTTCTTTGATAAGTGAATAAAGCAGTCAGATACGTTTGTGCTTGCAGTGAGCCATCAGAGGTTGTACGCCGTGACTTTTCCAATCGGGAGATAGCGATTCATGCAATGATCTGGGAGCGACCGTTGGAAAAGTCGTTCTGCCATGACCTGCAACACAGGATAATGATACACCCGTATGACACGGTTCAGCCCACAGGAATGGGAATGGTTGAGATACCAGCGGAGCTTGCCGAAGCCGTCTGACTGCTTGTAAAAAAGCACATAGTAAAGGAGAGTGATACTTTTACTGGTGTGCAGAAAATGACGATAATACAGGTCGGTAAAAGGAGGGTTGACAGATGAACAAAACAAAAGAAAGACCAACCTCACAGCCGATAACGGTAAATATAGATAAATTGTCTGCAATGTTATCTTGTGGTCATGCTACTGCAAGAAAGATTGGAGAACAGGCAGGAGCAAAAATTGTGATTGGACGTAGGGTTCTTTATTCGGTAGAAAAAGTCAAAAATTACCTCTCATATCTGGAAGAATAACACCCTTTTTCATTTATGTTTCTTGTGATATATGGTATAATATTTATAGACATAACCACGTCATGAGAACAAAAAAGGGGGCTATTACAGAAAGGAATGTTTCTCATGGCAAATAGCAGAAAAGACCATAAAGGAAGAAAATTAAGAGAGGGCGAAAGCTGGCGTAAAGATGGTAGATATAGTTACCGTTATACAGATATAAGAAGTGGAAAACGTCTGACAGTATATGCAAAGGATTTACCGGAATTAAGGGAAAAGGAAAAGCAGATTGTAAAAGACTTGGAAGATAACATTTTAACGGATGGAGCAATCAAAAAACTTACTCTTAATAAATTGTTTGAAAGATATATGTCTACTAGGGAGCTGAAAGAATCCACTAGAGCAAATTATCTGAAAACATGGGAGAATCGTGTCAAAGATGAAATTGGAAACATCAAGGTTATTCAGATTTTACCATCACACATCAAATCGTTTTACTCAAAACTTTCTAAAGCAGGATACGCATATTCTACAATAAAATTTATTAACAATATGATTTATCCGGCACTGGAAATGGCTGTTGATGATGATATTATCCGCAAAAATCCGGCAAAGTTTTCTATCAGTGATTATGGTAGACAGGCAGAAGAACGTATTGCCTTAACAGTTTTACAACAGGAAAAAATGCTGGAATTTGTGAAAAATAATCAAGTATACAATACCTATTATCCAATGCTTAGAATCATGTTAGGAACAGGTGTAAGGTGCGGAGAACTGATTGGATTGACTTGGGAAGATGTAGATGTCAGAACAAAAGCGGTAAGTATTGACCATCAGTTGATTTATAAAGATTTAGGAGATGGCTATAAATTCCATATTTCCACGCCAAAGACGGATTCTGGAATCCGAACTATCCCTATGACATCAGATGTACAAAGAGCATTTGAAGAACAAAAGAAATTAAACTTTATGCTTCAAAAAGGAAAAGATGTTGAGATAGACGGTTATAAAGGATTCATTTTCATGGCAAAGTCCGGCAGACCGCTCATGCCTAGTGCAATAAACAATATCTTATATAATATTGTAGACGCATATAACAAAAAAGAAGTTCAAATTGCAAAGACTGAACATAGAAATGCTGAATTGTTACCAACGGTATCCGCTCACATTATGCGACATACGGCTTGTACCAGAATGGCAGAAAAAAGAATGGACGTAAAAGTTCTTCAATATATTATGGGACACGCCCACATAGACGTAACGATGGACGTATACAACCATGTAAGTGAGATGTCCAGAATTGAGAGTGAAATCACAAGACTGGAAAGCGTAGCAATTAGCTGACACCAAAAATAAAAAATTGGTGTCAAAATGGTGTCAAACCAAGAAAAAGTGATGATTATAAGGAAGAAAAAGTGTTGCAAACCCCGTAAAATCAAGGTTTGCAAAAAAAATCTCAAAAAATTAGCACTCACCTCTTGACAGTGCTAACAATACGTGTTATATTACAATTAGAACAAAGGAAGAGGGATAAAGAGATAAGAAAAATGAAGAAAATCTCTTAGATATCCTTCATACCAACCGGGTTCAGCACTTAACAATTTAGTTGATATAGATTATAAAGAAAAAGGGAGAGATGACTTATGTTAATGCCTAGTATTTTTGGAGAAAACTTATTTGATGATTTCTTTACACCGTTCTATTACGATGACAAAGATGAGAAGAAAGCAGAGAAGAAACTGTACGGACACAGAGCACAGAACCTTCTGAGAACAGATATTAAAGAAACCAAGGAAGGTTATGAACTGGTGATTGATGTACCTGGATTCAAGAAAGACGAAGTTAAGGTAGCTCTGAAAGATGGTTATCTTACCGTCAGCGCAGCTAAAGGTCTTGATGAAGAAGAGGATGACAAGAAGACAGGACGTTACATCAGACGTGAACGTTATGCAGGAGCATGCGAGAGAAGCTTTTATGTAGGTGAAGATGTTACACAGGAAGACATCAAAGGTGAATACAAACACGGTATCCTGAAACTGTTTGTTCCGAAGAAAGAAGCAAAACCAGTTTCCAATGATCCGAAATATATCACCATTGAATAATCAGCAATTGATTTGATCAAGATTCTTGTCAGACATATCTGACCGCTAAAAAGCTGGTGGTACTGCCCGGAGATTTCGGGCGGTGCCCTTAAATATAGATTTGCAGACAACAGTCGAAAGACTTGTATATAGATTTTTATCATTAAAGGAGAGATGACTTATGTTAATGCCTAGTATTTTTGGAGAAAACTTATTTGATGATGATTGGATGAACTTCCCGTTTAACGATGAGTTTTGGGGCAAGAAGAATCCACTTTATGGTAAACATGCACAGAATATGATGAAAACAGATATCCGTGAGACAGATGGCAGCTATGAACTTGATATTGATCTTCCGGGATTTAAGAAAGATGAGATTAAAGTTCAGCTGAAAGATGGTTATCTGACACTATCGGCAGCCAAAGGACTTGATAAGGATGCTAAGGACAAAGAAGGAAACTACATCAGACGTGAACGTTATGCAGGTTCCATGAGTCGAAGCTTCTATGTAGGTGATGGAGTAAAGGAAGAAGATATTCATGCAAAATATGAAGACGGTATTCTGAAACTTTCTCTTCCGAAGAAAGCACCAAAAGCTGTTGAAGAAAAAGACGGTTATATCGCAATCGAAGGTTAACCTTCCATTGCTTATTCTCCCTCTTATATATGGCCGGGATCCGAAAGGGTCCCGGCTTTTTTGTGTTGTATTCCAGATTTTGCATGTATCAGTGTTGTTTGATATATGTAAGATTTTGTGCTAAGATGATTTCCAGAAAGTGAGTGAATAAAAAATGAAAAAAGTTCGACTTTACGGGTGCTTTTTTATGTTACAGGACTTCTTGTCCTGGCATTGGGAATCATCTGTACCGGGAGTGGAGTATTGCTAAGGAGAGGAAAGATGAATCAGAAAGACTTTAAAAATAAGAGTGAGATGCAGATTTTTCTGTCGTATTTTAAACCTCACAGGAAATTATTTTTGCTGGATATGGTATGTGCATTAGCGATTGCGCTGATTGATCTGGCATTTCCGTTTATTTCCAGATGGTGTATGTACAAACTTTTGCCGGACAATGCGTGGAGAACATTCTGGACAGTAATGGCGGTTGTGTTCTGCGCTTATATTTTGCGGTCAGTTTTTACTTATATTATCACCTACTGGGGGCATACATTTGGCGTGCGGATAGAAACCGATTTCCGGCGTGATCTGTTTCAGCATATTCAGGAACTGAGTTATGCGTATTTTGATAATGCTCGAGTAGGACAGCTGATGAGCCAGCTCACATCGGAACTTTTTGATATTACAGAATTTGCACATCATGCACCGGAGGATATTTTTATTTCTACTGTGACGATCATTGGTGCACTGATCATTATGTTTACGATTCAGTGGAAACTGGCACTGGTAATCGCAATTACCATTCCGATTTTTCTGCTCATTGTGTGGAAATGCCGTTTTTCCATGCAGAATGCATCGCGCAATGTAAAAAAAGAGATGGCAGCGATTAATACCGATTTTGAATCCGGACTTTCCGGACTTCGAACTGCAAAAGCTTTTGCAAATGAGGACAAAGAACTCGATAAATTCGATTCTGCAAATCTGAGCTATCGCGATTCCAAAGCGGATTTTTACAGAGCCATGGGACGGTTCAATGCAGTGATGGAATTTTTTATGTGTATTCTTTCTGCGATTGTAATTGCAGTTGGTGGTGCACTGATCATGTCGGACCAGTTGAATATTATTGATCTGATCACATTCAGCCTGTATGTTTCCACTTTCGTGAATCCGGTACGAAAGCTTTCAACGACTGTGGAACTGATTGCGAATGGAACAGCCAGTCTGCACAGATATGTACAACTGATGCGGACGGAGGCGACGCTGAAAGACGCTCCGGATGCGACAGAACTTCAGGATGTAAAAGGCAGAATTGACATTGATCATGTTGGATTTGCTTATGAAGGAGATCATGATGTGCTTCAGGATGTTTCACTTCATATTGCACCGGGAGAGACGATTGCATTTGTCGGATCATCTGGTGGTGGTAAGACAACGCTGAGTCAGCTGATTCCGCGATTCTATGATGTAACATCAGGAAGTATTTCGATTGATGGCACCGATGTGCGAAAAGCAACACAGGAATCTTTGCATAAGAACATTGGAGTTGTGCAGCAGGAGGTATTCCTTTTTGCAGACAGTATTGCAGAAAATATCCGTTATGGAAAGCTGGATGCAACGATGGATGAGATTGTCCGTGCGGCAAAGATGGCAGAAATTTATGATGATATCATGGAAATGCCGAAAGGGTTTGGTACGAATGTTGGTGAACGGGGAGCACTTCTTTCCGGAGGACAGAAGCAGAGAATTTCTATTGCACGTATCTTCCTAAAAAATCCGCCGATCCTGATTCTGGATGAAGCGACATCCGCATTGGACAGCGTAACCGAAGCAAGGATTCAGGGAACTTTTGAGAAACTGGCTGTCGGAAGAACGACGATCATCATTGCACACAGACTTTCTACAGTGAAGAATGCAGATGATATTGCTGTGATCGAGCAGGGACAGATTGTCGAAAAGGGAACACATGAGGAACTGATGCAAAAAGACGGTATCTATGCTTCACTGGTTCATACGCAGGAACTCAAAGAGTAATGCGTGCAGCAAACAGTTACATTAAATTGCGTATATAAACACAAAAATATAAAAAAATAAAAAATCTGCTTGCATTTTCTGTAAAATATGATATTATAGTTTATGCATTGCAGATGCGGGTGTAGTTCAATGGTAGAACACCAGCCTTCCAAGCTGGATACGTGGGTTCGATTCCCATCACCCGCTTTTTTGTTGCAAAAATATAAAAGAAATCCCTGACAGATCAAGATTCTATAAAGAATGCGGATTCGTCAGGGATTTTTTGAATGAATTTAGTCTTGGATATTATCCTTTGATTACTTTCCTGATTGCATCATACAGCTCATCGTAAGTTTCATATGCCGGAATCTCCGGATATTCAGATTTGATGGCATCGGTGCTCTTGAACAGGAAGCCTGCTTTGCTTGCCTGGATCATGCCAAGGTCGTTGTGGCTGTCACCGCTTGCGATGGTGTCATAGCCGATGGACTGCAGGGCTTTGACAGTTGTGTATTTGGATTTTTCACAGCGCATCTTGAAGTCTGTGATTTCGCCGTTGTCTGCTACAACGAGTGAGTTGCAGAAGATTGTCGGATAGCCGAGTTTTTTCATCAGAGGTCCTGCGAACTGAGAGAAGGTATCGCTGATGATGATCACCTGTGTCATTTCTCTGAGTTTGTCGAGGAATTCTTTCGCACCCGGGAGTGGATCAATCTTGGAAATTGTTTCCTGAATCTCTTTCAGTCCAAGATTATGTTCTTTTAAAATATTGAGACGGTATTTCATTAATTTGTCGTAATCCGGCTCATCTCTTGTTGTTCTTTTTAATTCCGGGATACCGGTCTCTTCTGCAAATGCGATCCAGATTTCAGGTACCAGGACACCCTCAAGGTCTAAACAAACAATTTCCATAATATTTCTCCTCCGTTCTGAAGCGGCTTTAGTGTTGTAATAAGGTGCCGCGTCTCTTCGTGTATGTATTCAGCTATCATTATAACGGAAAGAATGTGAAACTTCCATATAAAATTTACAGGGAATGAAAATATTCAGCTTGTTATGTGGTAGAATCTCTATTGTATCTGCAAGCGGATTGGTGCTATGATAAATAAAAAGTGATATTATAGAAGCTTTTTATTTTTAAAGAAAATATGAGGAGGCTTATAGATTAAATATGAAACAGGAAAATTATATAAAAGGAATGGTCATGATCATCCTGTCTGCATTTTTCTTTGCATGTATGAATGTGAGCGTGCGTCTGGCAGGAGATCTTCCATCCGTGCAGAAGAGTTTTTTTCGTAATTTGGTAGCAGCTGTTTTTGCGGCAATCATTCTGACCAGAAAGCATATGGTACCAAGAGTTCAGAAACAATACTGGGGACCGCTTTTCCTTCGTTGTGCATTTGGAACACTTGGAATTCTCTGTAATTTTTATGCGATCGACCATCTTCTGGTTGCGGACGCATCTATCCTGAACAAACTGTCACCGTTTTTTGCAATCATTTTTTCGTTCCTTCTTTTGAAAGAGAAGATTACGCCGACACAGGGAGCTTGTGTATTTCTTGCTTTTATCGGATGTTTGTTTGTTGTGAAACCAGGGTTCCAGAATGCGGCATTGGTTCCGGCACTGATCGGTGTCTGTGGTGGGCTTGGAGCAGGGGTTGCCTATACAATGGTGCGTGTGCTCGGGACACATGGAGTGAAAGGTCCCATCATAGTATTTTATTTTTCGGTCTTTTCCTGCCTGTTTGTATTACCGTATCTGATTTTTGATTATACGCCGATGACAGGAAGACAGCTGGTAACACTTATGATGGCAGGATTGTTCGCTGCGGGTGGACAGTTTACGATCACTGCGGCGTATACGTATGCACCGGCAGGTAAGATTTCAATTTTTGATTATTCGCAGATCATATTTGCGACACTTCTGGGATTTTTCCTGTTTGGAGAGATTCCGGATACTTACAGTTTTGTTGGATATGGACTGATCATTTTTGCATCACTGGGTATGTTCATTTATAATATGAAGGCAGCGAAGAAATCATGATCTTTGCTGCTTTTTGTATGTGAAGAGAAAAAACAAAAACCTGACAAAAAGTGTCGAGAATATAATGAACAACTATTGATTTCATGTGAGAGAGTGGATATAATGAGTTCAAAAGCGAGTGAAAGACAGCTTGAATAACAGAAAGAAAAATAAAGGATATAAATAAAACAGACCAATGAGGAGGTTTATGGTAACAATGAAAGTCGGAAATGATATTTATTATGTAGGTGTCAATGATCATCAGGTAGATTTGTTTGAAGGACAGTATGATGTTCCGAACGGTATGTCTTACAACTCTTATGTGATCATGGACGAAAAGATTGCAGTTATGGACACGGTAGATGCGCATTTTGCAGAAGAGTGGCTTGGTAATGTGGCAAAAGTGCTGAATGGTGCAAAGCCGGATTATCTGGTCGTACAGCATATGGAACCGGATCATGCTGCAAATATCGAGAATTTTGTCAAAGCTTATCCAGAAGTAACGGTTGTAGCTAATACCAAGACATTCACTATGATGGAGAACTTCTTCAGAAACATGGATCTTGGCGACAGAAAACTGGTAGTTGCTAATGGTGAAAGCCTGACACTTGGCAAACATGTACTTACATTTGTATTTGCACCGATGGTACACTGGCCGGAAGTTATGGTTACCTATGATAGCACAGACAAGGTTCTGTTTTCCGCAGACGGATTTGGTAAATTTGGTGCGCTTGATGTAGAAGAGGACTGGGACTGCGAAGCACGTCGTTACTATATTGGAATTGTTGGAAAATACGGTCCGCAGGTTCAGAAACTTCTCAAAGCTGCTTCTACACTGGATATTCAGACAATCTGTCCGCTGCATGGACCGATTCTGACAGAAAATCTTGGTCATTATATTGAAAAGTATGATATCTGGTCTTCCTATAAAGTAGAGGATGAGGGCGTTGTGATCGCTTATTCATCTGTATATGGAAATACAAAGAAAGCAGTTGAAGTTCTGGCACAGAAGCTGGAAGAAAAAGGCTGCCCGAAAGTCTCTGTATTTGACCTTGCAAGAGATGATATGGCTAAAGCAGTTGAAGACGCTTTCCGTTATGGCAAGCTGGTTCTTGCAACCATTACATACAATGCAGATATTTTCCCGTTCATGAAAACATACATCGATCATCTGACAGAAAGAAACTATCAGAACCGTACAATTGGTTTGATCGAAAACGGAAGCTGGGCTCCGAATGCAGCCAAGGTTATGAAAGCAGAATTCGAAAAGAGCAAAAATATCACATGGCTTGATACAACCGTTAAGATCGTGTCTTCACTGAGTGAGGAGAATATGGAACAGCTGGATCAGATGGCTGAAGAACTGTGCAAATAATAAAATAAAAAAGTTGCTCCCTGCAGAATACGAGATCCGGAGAAAACAGGCGGAAATTGTATTTTTGCAGGGATTTTTTTATGAATCCTATTGACAAAAATTCTCATTTATCATAGGGTTAGTTTATGCGTACTAAATGAGAAAAAGTATCAATAACAGGGAAAGGTAAGAGGAAAGCAGATATGACATCATTACGTGAATTACCGATCGGAAAAACTGCGACAATACGCTCTGTCGGAGGAGAGGGCGCGCTGAGACAACATTTCCTGGATATGGGGCTGATTCCAAAAGGAGAAGTTACCATGGTGAAATATGCACCAATGGGAGATCCTATGGAATTACGTATTCATAGCTATGAACTGACATTGCGTCTGGCAGATGCAGAAAAAATAGAGATAGAGAATATTCGTGATGCAGTCGAACCATCAGAAGGGAAGGCAGCACACAAAAAAGATATTTCTAAAGCAATCCCACATCCTGGTCTTGGTGAGGGTGGTAAATATCATATTAAAGAAAACGAACATCCGCTTCCGGACAGTGAAATACTGACCTTTGCACTTGCCGGAAACCAGAACTGTGGAAAAACAACACTGTTTAACCAGCTGACAGGTTCCAGTCAGCATGTTGGAAACTTTCCGGGAGTTACAGTAGACAGAAAAGATGGAAATATCCGAGGAAGGAGTAACACTCTGGTGACTGATCTTCCCGGAATTTATTCCATGTCCCCGTATTCCAGCGAAGAGATCGTGACCAGAAATTTCGTACTGGATGAGCATCCGAAGGGCATTATCAACATCGTCGATGCAACAAATATAGAGAGAAATCTTTATCTGACCATGCAGCTGATGGAACTGGATATCCCGATGGTCCTGGCACTGAATATGATGGATGAAGTCCGGGAAAACGGAGGTTCCGTCCTGGTGAACCAGATGGAAGAGATGCTGGGAATCCCGGTCATTCCGATTTCAGCAGCCAAGAATGAGGGAATTGATGAGTTGGTTCAGCATGCACTTCATGTGGCAAAATATCAGGAAAAGCCGCAGATCATCGATTTTTGCGATGCTAATGAAGATGGCGGAGCAGTGCATAGATGCCTCCATGCGATCATGCATCTAATCGAAGACCATGCCAAAGCAGCAAGAATCCCGGTTCGCTTTGCAGCAGCAAAACTTGCGGAAGGTGATCAGCTGATCATGGACAGTCTGAATCTGGATCAGAACGAGAAAGAAATGCTGGAGCATATTGTTAAACAGATGGAAACTGAACGTGGTCTGGACAGAGCAGCGGCAATCGCACATATGCGTTTTGATTTTATTGAAAAAGTCTGTGATGAAACGGTTGTGAAACCAAAAGAAAGTAAAGAACATCTTCGCAGTATGAAAATCGATAAGATCCTCACGGGAAAATACACGGCTATTCCATGTTTTATCGGTATTATGGGTCTGGTGTTTTTCCTGACATTCAGTGTGATCGGTGCGTTTCTCCAGAATATTCTGGACATGGGAATCACAGCACTCGGAAATATCGTTGATCATTGGATGATGGCTGCTGGTGTGAATGATGTACTGCATTCACTGGTTATGGATGGGGTATTTAATGGAGTAGGAAGTGTATTGAGTTTCCTTCCGGTAATCGTAACCCTGTTTTTCTTTCTCTCCTTGTTGGAGGACAGTGGATACATGGCACGAGTTGCCTTTGTTATGGACAAGCTGCTTCGAAAGATCGGACTTTCCGGAAGAAGCATCGTGCCGATGCTGGTCGGATTTGGATGTACGGTACCAGGGGTTATGGCGAGCCGTACGCTTCCATCTGAACGAGACCGTAAGATGACGATCTTACTGACACCATTTATGAGCTGTTCGGCAAAACTTCCGATTTATGCATTTTTTACGGCAGCATTTTTTCCGGATCACGGTGCGATCGTGATGATCGCATTGTACTTCGGTGGCATCATCATGGGAATTCTGATGGCGCTGCTGATGCGAAAAACATTGTTCAGTGGTGAGGCAGTGCCTTTTGTTATGGAATTACCGAACTACCGTATGCCGGGTGCGAAGAATGTAGGACATCTTCTCTGGGATAAAGCAAAAGATTTCCTGCAGAGAGCGTTTACCGTTATTTTCATGGCGACACTGGTGATCTGGTTCCTGCAGACATTCAATACACATCTGAGCATTGTAACAGATTCCAAAGACAGTATTCTGGCAATGGTGGCAAGTGTGATTGCTCCGATCTTCAAACCAATGGGATATGGAGACTGGAGGATTTCCACAGCTCTGATCACTGGATTTATGGCAAAAGAGAGCGTGGTATCAACACTTTCTATCCTGTTTGGAAATACAGCGGCTTTGCTTGGAAGTATTACATCACTTTCCGCAGCGAGTCTTCTGGCTTTTTGTCTGCTGTATACACCTTGTGTGGCAGCTATTGCTTCAATCAAACGTGAACTTGGTGGCAAATGGGCAATTTTTGTTGTGCTTGCCCAGTGCGTGATCGCATGGCTGGTTTCTTTTGCGGTTTATCTGGTGGGAGGATTGTTCTTCTGACGACTGACATTCAGCGCCAGCCCCATTTCCCCGAGCAGAAATACAATGGAAGTACCTCCGTAACTGATGAAGGGGAGAGTAATTCCGGTGTTGGGAATGGTATTGGTAACGACGGCAATATTCAGAATAACCTGAATCGCCAGATGCCCCATGATTCCGGCAGCGATCATGGCACCGGAAAGTTCCTGACAGTTCATGGAGATGACACAGAGTCTCCAGAGCAGCAGGGCAAAAATAAGAATCAGGATGATGGCACCTGTCAATCCCATTTCTTCGCATATAATTGAAAAGATCATATCATTCTGGGCTTCGGGAACGAAGCCCAGTTTTTGTATGCTGTTGCCAATGCCTCTGCCAAAAAGGCCGCCGCTTCCGATAGCGTAAAGTCCCTGGATCGTCTGAAATCCTTTTTCATATTTTTCCGGTTCGCGCCAGATTGCGAGACGTTCCAGACGATAGCTTTCCGCAGCAAGAAAGATCGCGATAAAACCGATTCCGGCTCCACCAAGTGCTGCAAACTGTATATAGCGAGGGCTGGCAGCGAAGATCAGGATAACTCCGATTCCCAGGATGATGATGGCAGTACTCAGGTTGTTAGAGCCAACAAGGCCTACGATTGGAAGCAGTGTGAGCATAGTGCGACACATAAACCAGAACCCGTCTGTTCGTTTATGGGATCTTTCAATCTGCCAGGTCAGAAAAAGCACAACGGAAACTTTGGCAAACTCAGAAGGCTGGAAAGAAAGTGGACCGAGATTCAGCCAGCGCTTTGAACCGTTGATCTCCTGTCCGAAAAGCAGAACGGCGGTGGACAAGAGCATGGAAAGCAGGTAGGCGGCCGGTGCAAGACGGACGAAAAAGTGATAGTCAATGGAAGAAACCAGATACATGGTACCAAGGCCGAGAGCTGTGGCAAAAAGTTGTTTCTTAAAATAATAGGCAGAGTCGTGAAAACGTACTCTGCCATTATATTCACTGGCACTAAAAAGAATGAGCAGTCCCAAAACAGCCAGAATAAGAGCAAGAGTCAGCATGATCGAATCTGCTTGATGTGTAGAATGGGGTTGTTTGTCCTGTGACATGGCAGACTCCGAGAGGCTTTTATTTAAAGGTATAGATATAATTCAAAAAATATGCATGAGGGATTGTACAAAAAGAGCTGTGTGTTATAATTTACAATATACTAATGGAAGACGAGGAGTATTTATGTCCTATATAGAAAATCTGGAAAAGCAGTTGTTTGAGATGCAGGATCTGAAATATCGGGATTTCCACAGTAAATTATTGCCGGGTATTGACAGGGAAACCATTATAGGAATCCGTACACCGATGCTCCGCAAGTTTACAAAAGAATTTGCAGAGACACTGGAAGCAGAACTTTTTCTGAAGGATCTGCCACACCGATATTATGAAGAGAATAATATGCATATGATGATCATAAGCTGGATCAAAGACTATGAGGTGTGCCTGAAAGAAGTGAAAAAACTGCTTCCATATGTAAATAACTGGGCAACCTGTGACCTTCCGGCACCAAAGTGTTTTGCGAAGCATAAAGAAGAGCTGCTTCCGGAAATCAGAAACTGGATCTCATCTGGAGAAACTTATACGATTCGTTATGGAATCGGTATGCTGATGAATCTTTATCTGGAGGAAGATTTCAGACCGGAATATCTGAAGCTGGCAGCAGATATACGGTCTGAAGAATATTATGTAAACATGATGATCGCCTGGTATCTTGCTACGGCCCTTGCAAAGCAATGGGAGGCGACCATTCCGTATATCGAGGAACGACGTCTGCCGGAATGGGTACACCGTAAGACCATTCAGAAGGCGGTGGAGAGCTACCGGATCACACCAGAGCAGAAGGCATATTTAAAGAGTTTCAGATAGAAGGAATAAGTGAAATCAATCCTCATCTACCCAGACTGGCAGAGGAAGATTATTTTCCAGCGCATGTTTGATTTCAGAGTAGTATTCTACTTTGTGATGGACATGTGCTGAATCTTTTTGAAGCTGGATCAGCTTTTCATTTACAATTTGTTCCTGATCTTTTAGAAGAGAGATAATTTTATCAATGTGAGCTGCTTCATCTGCCTCATATATAAAAAATTTTCGAAGCTGTGGGATAGTCATTCCTGTGCGTTTGAAACAGTTGATACATTTAAGACGTTCAACATGTTCATCATTGTATATACGTTGTCCGGAAGAGGATTTGGGTACTTCTGGAAGGAGCTCTTCACTTTCGTAATAACGAAGTGTAGATGATGGTAACTCAAACATTTCGGATATTTCTCTGATCGTATAGTTTTTCATTAGATGCGATACCTCCTGTAAAAAATTAAATGCCGAATCACAAATTTACTTTTATATAAAATTCTTGACTTCAAGTATACTTGAAGTGCTAATCTTTGTAAAGAGAAGTAAATATATTCGTATTGGGAGGAAAAGAATATGTACACTGCGTCTAAAGAAAGATACACAACCATGGAATACGATCATTGTGGAAACAGTGGTCTGATGCTGCCAAAGGTGTCACTGGGATTATGGCATAACTTTGGAGACACCGCAAATTTTGAAAATATGAGAAAGCTTTGTTTTACGGCTTTTGATAGTGGAATCACACAGTTTGACCTGGCAAATAATTATGGTCCGGAACCAGGAAGTGCAGAAAAGAACTTTGGCCGCATTCTGAAAGAAGACCTGGGCGTTTATCGTGATGAGCTGATCATTACAACAAAAGCCGGATATGAGATGTGGGATGGCCCTTATGGGAACTGGGGAAGCCGCAAGTATCTTCTTGCCAGCCTGGATCAGAGTCTGAAACGTATGGGCCTTGATTATGTAGATATTTTTTATCATCACAGAATGGATCCGGATACACCGCTTGAAGAGACCATGGGTGCACTGGCAAGTGCAGTACAGAGCGGCAAGGCAATTTATGTCGGACTTTCCAATTATGATGGAGAGACATTAAAGAAGGCTACTGCAATTCTGAAGGATCTGCATTGTCCGTTTGTCATCAATCAGAACCGTTATTCTATTTTTGATCGAACAGTAGAGAAGAATGGTCTGAAAAAGGCAACTGCTGAGCTGCAAAAGGGTCTGATCACATTCAGCCCGCTTGCACAGGGACAGCTGACTGACCGTTACCTGCATGGAATCCCGGAAGACAGCCGTATCCGTACTGATGGCAGATTCCTTAAAGAAAGTACTTTGGATGAACACAGACTAGATCAGATCCGTAAGCTGAATGAGCTGGCAGCACAGCGAGGAGAAAAGCTTGCAGATATGGCACTTGCATGGCTTCTGCAGCAGAAAGAAGTGACCAGTGTTCTGATCGGCGCATCCAAAACACAGCAGATTCTGGATAATATAAAAGCAATTTCCAGTGCACCGCTCACTGAGGAAGAACTGAAACTGATTGATGAGATCTCATTAAATTGAGGAGCCATCTCCGGAAGAAAAAGCAAAGATGGACAAAGAATACAATATCTGGAAGATTGCCACAATTGTTGCGACGATCATTGCACTTGGAATTTATATTATTCCGGTGCTCTTCTAAGAGATAAATAAGTAAGACATACCACATAAATCCCCCGCATACACTGTAAAAACGGTGTCTTCGGGGGATTTTTCTTTGAAGGATTATATCGAAGAACGTGCAGTGGAGATTGCACATTACATAATAGAAACAAAAGCGACAGTACGACAGACGGCGAAAAAATTTGGGATCAGTAAGAGTACGGTACATAAAGATGTGACAGACCGGCTGATCCAGATCAATCCGGCACTGGCGGGAGAGGCGCGTAAGATTCTGGATGTGAATAAAGAAGAACGTCACATCCGTGGCGGACTTGCTACCCGGGAGAAATATCTGCATATGCATCATTGAAAACAGCAAAATGGGAGATGCTCAGGAACAGTTAAGAATATACGCATAAAAGTATAAAAAAGAAGCAGCTGGATCACAGCTGCTTCAGTATGTCTAACAATCGTGTATTATCTTCAGGCATCATGATGCAGAACCGGACAAATTCTCCGTCCAGGCACTGGAAAGAAGAACAGTCACGAATCATCAGCCCTTTTTTGATGCAGGCTTCAAATACATCTGCGGAAGTCAGGCCTTCTTTCTGGATTTTCAGAAGGATAAAGTTTGCATATGCCGGATAGACCTTGAAGATTGAAAGTTTTTTTAATTCGGTTTCCATCCGGTCACGTTCACCGAGGATCAGCTCACGTGTCCTGCGGAAATAGTCATGGTCAAGGAGCATTTTTTTTCCGGCAAATGCACCAAGACTATTCAGAGACCATGGCGTTTGCTTTTCTCTCATTCGGGCGAGAAATTCTCTGTTTCCTGTAATGCCATAGCCGAGACGCATACCCGGAGCCGCATAAAATTTAGATACACCACGCAGAACCATCAGATTTGTAAATTCTCTGGTCAGAGGAACCGCTGTTACTGCATTGATGTCCGGTGCAAATTCCACGTATGTTTCGTCAATCATGACAAAAATATTTTTTCCAGAACAGAACGCAATCAGCTTTCTCAAATCTTCCTGCATGATCGCAGAAGAAGTCGGATTATTCGGATTACAGATGATCAGGAAATCATAGCCTTTTTCCAGTGTTTTACACAGATCATCCACGTCCAGAGTGAAATTTCGTCCTTCCTGTAGATGATAATATTCCTGTGTGCTTCCGGAGAAAGAAAGTTCTCTTGAATATTCGGAATAAGTCGGTCCGAGGATCAGAGTATGCTTTGGTGCACGCTCTTGGATAAGCAGGGAGATCAACTCGCTGGAGCCATTTCCCGGAAGAATAAATTCTGCCGGAATCTGACAGTATGCAGCAATCGTATTTCGGAGGCTGACATAATCTCTGTCCGGATAAGAAGAAAACAGATCTATATTTTCTGCAATTTCTTTTTTGACAGAAGCAGAAAGACCAAGTGGATTGACGTTTGCTCCGAATTTAACGATATCTTCTTTATTCAAATGATAGTAAGCGCAAATTTTTTCTATATCACTTCCGTGAAAAACCATTTTAGTAGTCATTGGTATACACTCCTTTTTTCGCTATTTACTATAATAAAGCATGGAAGCGATTTTTACAATAGACAACCGACAGGGATGTGTTATACTAAAGAACATGAGTATTTAAAGCAAAGTCGTCGTTAAGACGACTTCGATGTTTAACAGAAATATATGATAAGGACAGGAGAAACAGATATGAAACTGCAGATGGTACAGAATGCGTTAAAACAGAAAAATATCAAATATGAATATACAGAAGAAGATGACTGTGGAAGTCTTGATTTCATGTTCCGTGGACTTCGTTTTCATGTGTGGGAATATCATGATGAAGTCTGGGGTGCAGAAACCAATATTTATGAAGCGGGCAGAAGCCAGGATATCGAGGGCGATTACGAAAAAGAAATTGCTGCAGAGATTCTGTCATGGCCGGATATGATTAATAATTAAACAGGAGACAAATAATATGAAACTGATGAACATTGCCGATGAAGGCGCACAGTATAAATGGCAGCTGTATGACTTATACGATAAGGCGTTTCCAGAGCAGGAAAAAAAGCCACTCCAGGTTATGGAACAGCTGGTTGCTGATGGAAAGATGGAAATGCTTGTGTTGGTCGATGAGGATGAATTTGCAGGTCTGGCGATCAATCTGATCGATGAAGAGCAGAATCGGGCGCTTCTGGACTATTATGCAATCGCACCTGAGAAACGAAATGGTGGTTATGGAAGCAAAGGGCTGGAAGTGCTTCTGGAACGCTTTAAAAATTATAAATATATTTTTGAAATTGAAACACAGAATGAAAAAGCGGAGAATGCAGAAGAACGTAAGAGAAGAAAAGCATTTTATCTGCGAAATGGTCTTAAAGAGACTGGTCTGTTTGTAAATGTTTATGATACAGATTTTGAACTTCTCACGCCGGACGGAGAGTTGACTTTCTGGGAATATGTGGATTTTCTCAGAGAAGTTATGTACGAAGAATATGTGGAAATTCTTCGGCCTACACTGATTGCGATGAAGAAGAAATAATAAATAACAAAAGAAGTTGAGGACAGGGAACGTGGGAGAAAAAGTGATATTAGTTTATCTGGTAGTATGTTTTTTTGTATTTCTGGCAGGATTTGTAGATTCGATTGCCGGCGGTGGGGGACTGATCTCTCTTCCGGCATATATGATCGCCGGATTGCCGGTACATACTGCGATTGCAACAAATAAAATGAGCAGCTTCATGGGGACTTCTGTTGCAACTTACCATTATATGAAAAAGGGCTTTATGAAGTGGAAAATATGTATTCCGGCAATTTTTGGTGCGATTGCCGGGTCCTGGATGGGGTCTCATCTTGCATTACTCATTTCAGACAGAGTTCTCAAAATAGCAATGGTGATCGTTTTGCCGGTAATCTTATTTTATGTTCTCAGAAGCAAAGCACTGCAGGGGAATGACGAAAATACTACAGATGCAGTCAATGGAATGCTGATCTTTAAATGCATTCTGATCGCAGTGGTAATCGGCATTTATGACGGAATTTATGGACCGGGAACAGGCACGTTCCTGATGCTTCTTTTTACAGGATTCTGCCATATGACACTGAATGATGCAGCGGGAACAACGAAGGCAATCAATCTTACAACCAATATTACGGCACTGGTTGTGTTTTTGATCAATGGTAAGGTACTCCTGCCACTGGGAATTGCTGCGGGCTGCTGTAATATGGCAGGAAACTATCTTGGAAGTCACAGTTTTACATCAAATGGTCATAAGATCGTGAAACCGGTCATGATCGTCGTGATCGTAATTTTCTTTATCAAAGTAGTAACAGAATTGGTTTAATAGTGAAAGCCAGGGTTTAATAGCCCTGGCTTTTGATGTATTCGTAGGTTCGCTGACAGTTATTGTGATCGATATAAGCAAAATATTCTTTGCGCATTTCGGCGTATTTCTGTTTTTCCTGAAAGCCGTTTTCAGCATAATCTTTGATCAGATGAACGAGATCTTCCTGCTCTGTGCAACGGTCGCCGAACAGATCTTTTTCCATATTGAGGTAACTTCCATTAGTCCTGTTATAGTCATCCACATCAAATTGATAGAACAGAACGGGTTTTCCCTGATAATAAACATCCCAGCAGGCACTGGAGTAATCCGTGATCATCATGGAACACCGCATGAGAAGCTGGTTCAGAGGCATGGAATCAAAGGAATACAGCTCAATCTGAGAGTCTTCGGAATGGAAAGTGCTGATAAATTCCTGTAGTTTTGGATGAATATAAAACAGCAGTTTCAGTTCATGTGCTTTCAGATAATCCTGAAGTTCCTGATTGCTCAGGAGAGAAGCATAATGTTGATAATAACTGCTCTGTTGGAAAATTTCGTCATTCTGTCCTTCCAGCCAGGAGCGCCAGGTAGGCATGAGTAGGATAACAGGATGCTCCGGGTCTGAAGTATCGTGGAGGCCGTCCCAGCGGGCAAGTCCGGTTACCGGAACTTTATCCGGGTTATATCCCATGCGGTTTACGATAATATTCTTTTCGAATTCTGATGATGCAGTAAAATAATCAACGGAAGACGAAGAGTCAACGCTGAAAAGACTATCAACGTTTTTGAGAGCCAAAACACCATGCTGCAGAAAATATAATTTCTGTTTGTTGAGTGTTCGGGTCACAGGGTTTGGCATAGGCTTCCATGCATAGGCGTGGTGTCTTCCATCCGGAGAGATTAGAAGATCAGCGCACAGCAGATACAGGATATGGCGAAAACTCAAGGCAGGAATGATGTTTTTTCGATATTGCTGCATATAATCCCACTGAGGAGATTTTTTATCCAGTATAAAAAATACATTGTCTTTCTTATTTTTCATACAGTATTCAAAAAAATAAAAACCGTTTTCCTGAGCTGTGATGCAGAATTTCTCATACACAAGCCACATGTGTTTTTCCTTCAGAGAACGACCAAATAGTTTTGCAATACCAAAGGCTGTCAGCTCTTTGATTCTGAAAGTCAGATGATCCTGTTTCTGCCAGCGGCGGCAGCGCAGAAGAAAGCTGTGAGAAGCGCCTCCCATAGGAAAGAAAAGAGTTTCTTCATTTCGCACAAAATGTCTGCCGAGAAGCAGAGAAAGGCGTATGCGGCTAGTGAAAACAGGAGTGTAAGTGTCATTAGAATCCTGGATTGTCAGCTTCCAGTCACCATCATAGTTTTCAAGTTTATCTGTGTTGATTGGACAAACCAGACTTTTTCCAACAGGATAGAAGGCAACTGGATGACAGAAGTTCAGCCAGGCATTCTGAAAGCGAAGCTCACCCTGAAGTGTTTCGGGTTTTTTAGGACAATTCAAAAACAGAAGAATCTGAGAATGTCTGATTTTAATCTTGGTAATAGAAATCTGTTTTTCCATAAAAACTCCTTGAAGAATTTGATAATAATAAAATTATACAGAAGTATACATTTATTTGCAAGGAAATCGCAAATGCTTCTGACTGCACTTCATTGACAAAAACCTTGAGTCTGAGATAGAATGGTTACTGTTCACAGATGTTATGGAATGATGAAAGTATATAAAATCAGGAAGGAAAATGGAATGGAACAAACCATTAAATTTACGAAAAAAAACACGTTGGCGGTGAAGGGAATCGCGATTTCTTTCCTGCTGTGTTATCATTGCTTTTCGCAGACTGCCAGAATGGGTGGGGCAGAAGTGAGTTTTTGGCCGCTTCCACAGAATCTAGCAATGCTGATCAGCTTATGCATGGTGCACTGCGTAGGGATGTTTGCATTTTTATCTGTATATGGGCTGACACTCTCTATGAAGTCAAAATATCCGGAATATGATTTTGATGGTCATACAGCAACTTTGTTTGTTTTAAAAAGATATGTAAAGCTTGTATTAACGTTTTTAGTTCCATTTGTATTTTGTGTGGGCGTGACTTTTGTTACAGATACCTTCCGTTATCCGGCCGGAATGTTTGCTAATATTATCAGTATCATTATGGATTTCTTTGGTGTGGGTCATATGTTTGGGGGCAGAATGCTGGTTAGTACCTGGTGGTATTTGAGCCTTGAGGTGCTGCTGATTTTTTTCCTTCCGGTAGCGCTTCAAATCTACAGAAAATACAGCTGGCTTATTATGATGCTGTTCCTTCTTCCGGGCAGTTTCCTGATAGAAAAGCATGTACATCTGACAAAATATCTTTTTATCGTACCGCTTGCGATATGTTTTGCTGATCAACAGGTCTTTGAGAGACTGAAAAGCTGGAAACCGCTTAAGAGCCAGGCGTTGAGCAAATTTTTAAAATTTGTTGTCAGTACAGGTATGATTCTGGCATTATTGATGCTCTGGAACAGTCGTTGGGCGTTGGAACGTTTTGAATTTATGCTGAATGGTCTTATTCCGGTTGCAATCATTTACTGGGCTTACGAATTTTTGCTGGATATTCCCGGACTTCATCAGTTGCTGGAATTTCTTGGAAAATACTCAGCAACAGTATTCTATATCCATACCTTTATAAGAACATTATGGCTGAGAGATTTTACTTATTCACTTGGACATGCAGCAGTGATCTGGCTGTTCCTGATGGGAAGCAGTATTCTGATTGCAGTATTTCTTGATGTTGTGAAGAAACTCATTCATTACGAAAAAATCTCAAATGCAGTCATAGATGGTTTTATGGCATGGGCCGACAGAACTTTATGGTGAGAATACTACCAAAAATGCAGTATCATAAGAGAGTATAGAAACTCTGCAATATGATGCTGCATTTTGTTTTATAACTGTGAGAGAATTGAATTGTTAAAGCTTTTCCTTAATCTCTTCACAGATATGGCGGCTGTGTTGATTATCCTTGAACTGAAGATATTCGTGACGTTTTAGTTCATACTCTGGTTTCAGACGGAAGTCGTTTAAAACGGTTTCCTTCAGAAGTTCCATAAGCTGCTCCTCGGTTTCGGCACGGTCTCCAAACAGTTCCGTTTTCATATCTATGTAACTGCCGTGAGCTTCGTTATATTTATCAAGGTCAAATTGATAAAACAAAGTTGGTTTATCCTGATATAAGACATCCCAGCATACACTGGAGTAATCTGTGATAAGCATACGGCATCTCATGAGCATTTCATTGACAGCAACTTCTCCAAAAGAGATCAGATGGATACGATCGCTGACTGCCTTAAAGTTATCGGAGTATTCCTGGAATTTAGCATGCAGATAAAAATTGACCTGTAAATCATATTTTTCCAAAAGCTGACTAAAATGACTGGAATTCAAAAGAGCCATATAGTGGCGGAAGTAATCACTTTCCTCAAAATCTTTATCCGGAACGGAATCCAGCCAGCTTCGCCAGGTTGGCATGATCAGTATCTCACGATTTCCGTTAGAAGTATCCTCAAGAACATCCCAACGGGGAAGACCTGTATTGATAACTTCGTCTGGCTCATAGCCAAAATTATCAACGATCGTCTGTTTTTCCTGATTGGTGGATACTACAAAGAGGTCGCAGCCGCCACGCATACCTTTGCTGTAAAAGGCATCAACTCTTTTCAGGGCGATAACGCCGTGCTGAAGAAAGACGAATTTCTTCTTGCGCAGATAGCGGTTGAAAATACTGTGACGACACTGCATTGCATAGGTGTGGTATCTGGAGTCAGAGCTGACAATCAGATCAGCAGCCTGTGTATAGATCATGTGTCGGATGGACATAAAATTGATCACATTCTTTTTGTAAGGATCTACTTTATAATGATCAGGAGAATCTTTTGATATTATATAGTAGATTTTTTTATGCAGATAAGCTTCTTCGTTTTCGTCCATGCAGTGTTTGAAGAAGTAATATCCATTATCCTGAGCCATGGAAGCAAATTTTTCACTAACCAGGCAGATGTGTTTTTTGTTCCAGTAGGATTTTGCGAGGCGATAAAGGAATATTGCAGTAAATTCCTTGAAAACGATATCGAGTCCGTCGTAGTTCCCTTTATTTCGGTAAACAAAAGCAAGTGTTTTCTTTCCGGTATAGTAAGGATAGAAGAAAAATCCATTGTCAGTCTTGTAGGAACCATTGTAAAGGAATTTCTGGAACATACGTTGTTTTGTATCCATTGATATGGAAATGTGGTTTGTCTTGTTGTTGCCCTGGTTGTATAGGAGAACGTTGACATCCCAGTAGAGACTTTTCCAGTCAACTTTATTTAGATCAAGTGAAATCTTTATACGAAGAAGATTTCCGCGTTTGTTGGTGCTTAGAGTGGTGAAGTCGTAAGTAACTGCATCCTCTGCAAGTTTGTTTCTGAAAGACAGCTCGGTTTTTACATATTCATGATACCCGGTTTCCAGGTCGTAACAAATTTTTAATTTGCCGCCGTTCATTTTCAGGCTGCGCAGAGAACAGTAATGAGTCTGGGCCAGATATTTGTTGCGGCTGCAGAGATGAATACAGAGATTATCTTTGGAATCAGCACTGAGTACGCCAATGTACTCTGTTGGGCGGATGGCGGAATCCTCATCAAAATAGATTTCCTCAGTAAAGAGATGAAAGTTGTTCCACGGAGCAGCTTTCTGACTCTTATCCTTTAATAGAAAAAGTTCGGCTTTCTGATCATGGACTCCGAGAATATAAATTCGAAATTCTTTGCTGCGTCTGAACTCAAAATGAGATCTTAAAGAAGAAAGGTTCAGAATCAGTGAGGTATCAGATATGGAAAAGTCCAATGGTGCAGGCTCAGAAAACTCTGTTTCCTTTATTATAATAGAAAGATCTTCGTAATTATCGAAAGAAAAGTCCTTAACTGTCAATATAGCTTTATCCGCTGAAATAGAAGAGACTTCCACAGAAACAGTTCCGTTCGGATTCTTGTGATTCAAAGATGAAAGTGTTTGGTTATCTGGTATCATAATTCCTCCAAGGTAAATAAGTATTGTAATTATATTCTGTTAAACTTTAAAAGGATATACATTTTTAACAAGTAATACAATCATAACATAATCTTAACAAACTTTAAATATTTTCTGTAAAAGTAAATTTACTTTTTGGTTATATTAAAGATGCAGAAAAAGTTAAAAAAGGTATTGACACGCGTGGGAAAGTGTGATAGATTAACATAGAACGCTGCCGAAGACAGTAGGTGCCGAAAGGCATAAGGATTAAAACGCCTACCGAGGACTAAGTATTCTATTTAAGATTACAGAGACCTTACTGTCATGCAGTAAGGTTTTTTTATGTTTTGACGCGGCGGTATATCAAAATCTATAAGGAGGTGTACCATTTATGGCAAAAGTAGAACTGAAACAACCAATCGTAGATGAAATCGCAAACAGCATTAAAGACGCACAGGCAGTAGTACTTGTTAACTACAGTGGTCTTACAGTTGAACAGGATACAATTCTGCGTAAGGAGTTAAGAGAAGCTGGTGTTCAGTATAAAGTATACAAAAACACTATGATGAACCGTGCTTTTGCAGGAACAGCATGTGAAAGCCTTTGCCCACATCTGGAAGGAACAAACGCTCTGGCTATTTCCGCAACAGATGCTACAGCACCGGCAAGAATCCTTGCTAAATATGCAAAACAGTTCCCAGCTCTTGAGCTGATCGCAGGTGTAGTTGAAGGTAACTACAACGATCAGGCTGGAATCCAGGCACTGTCCCAGGTTCCGTCCAGAGAAGAACTTCTTGGAAAACTTCTTGGAAGTATCCAGTCTCCTATCACAAACTTCGCTCGTGTGCTTAATCAGATCGCAGAGGCACAGGGTGGCGCTGATACAGAGGCAGCCGCTGAGTAAATCCCAGCATTATTAAAACAAATCTTAAAAAATGGAGGAAAATTAAAATGGCAAAATTAACAACAGAAGAATTTATTGCAGCAATCAAAGAATTATCTGTATTAGAATTAAATGAACTCGTAAAAGCTTGCGAAGAAGAATTCGGTGTATCCGCAGCAGCAGGTGTTGTAGTAGCAGCAGCTGGAGCAGCTGGAGAAGCAGCTGAAGAAAAAGATGAGTTCGACGTAGAACTTACAGAAGTTGGACCGAACAAAGTAAAAGTTATCAAAGTTGTTCGTGAAGTTACCGGTCTTGGACTGAAAGAAGCTAAAGCAGTAGTTGACGGTGCTCCGAAAGCTCTTAAAGAAGGCGCATCCAAAGCAGAAGCTGAAGACATCAAAACAAAACTTGAAGCAGAAGGCGCTAAGGTTACACTTAAATAATTCTGTTAAAGATGAGAATTGGATGGAGACACCCTGCGGTGTCTCCATATTTTTTTGGATAAATTTACAAAAAACTGGTTGACAGGCAGAGATCGCTATGCTATAGTGAAGAATGCTATATTATGGCAAGGATATGCCTGTTTATCTCAAACCGTAAACAGGAGCATGTTGTAAAATAAATAAAAAAACAGGGGTGAAACGTCAATGGAAAAAAACAGAATTCGTTCTGTAAAAACTGGAAAAAGCATGCGCATGAGCTACCAGAGACAAAAAGAAGTTCTGGAAATGCCGAATTTGATTGAAGTCCAGAAAGATTCCTATAAGTGGTTTCTCGATGAGGGCCTCAAAGAAGTGTTTGATGATATTTCTCCGATCGCGGATTATGGCGGAAAGTTTAGCCTGGAATTCATCGATTTCACGTATGACGCTAAAGATGCAAAATATACCATCGCACAGTGTAAAGAACGTGACGTAACTTACGCGGCACCTTTGAAGGTTCGCGTGCGACTGATCAATAAAGAAACAGAGGAAATCAACGAACACGAGATCTTCATGGGAGATCTTCCGTTAATGACAGAAACAGGTACTTTTGTTATTAATGGCGCTGAGCGTGTTATCGTCAGCCAGTTGGTACGTTCCCCTGGAATTTATTACGCAATTGCACATGATAAACTTGGTAAGAGACTGTTTTCCAGTACTGTTATTCCGAACAGAGGTGCATGGCTGGAATATGAAACAGATTCCAATGATGTATTCTATGTACGTGTGGACAGAACCCGTAAGGTTCCGATCACTGTGCTGATTCGTGCCCTTGGTATCGGCACCAATGCAGAAATCGTAGAATTATTCGGTGAAGAGCCGAAGATCCTTGCAAGTTTTACCAAGGATACATCTACCAATTATCAGGAAGGTCTTCTTGAACTGTATAAGAAGATCCGTCCGGGTGAGCCTCTTGCAGTAGAGAGTGCAGAGAGTCTTATCATGGCTATGTTCTTCGATCCGAGAAGATATGACCTTGCCAAGGTCGGCCGTTATAAATTTAATAAGAAACTTCATTTTAATAAACGTATTGTAGGACATAAGCTCGGAGAAGCTGTTGTTGATCCGTCTACAGGAGAAATCCTTGCAGAGGAAGGCACAAACGTAACAATCGAGCTTGCAGACAAGATTCAGAATGCAGCAGTACCATTTGTATGGATTCAGGGTGAAGAACGTAAGATCAAAGTTCTTTCCAGCATGATGGTTGATATTACAGCTCATGTAGATCTTGACTGTGATCCAAAAGAACTGGGTGTTACAGAATTAGTATACTATCCGGTACTTGAAAAAATCCTGGAAGAAAATGATAATCTCGAAGACATCAAAGCCGCTATCAAGAGAGATATCCATGATCTTATTCCGAAGCATATTACCAAAGAAGATATTTTGGCTTCCATTAACTACAATATGCATCTGGAATATGGCATCGGAAATGATGACGATATCGACCATCTGGGTAACCGTCGTATCCGTTCTGTTGGTGAACTCCTTCAGAATCAGTATCGTATCGGTCTTTCCAGACTGGAAAGAGTTGTACGTGAACGTATGACAACTCAGGACACAGAGAGTATTTCTCCACAGTCCCTGATCAATATCAAACCGGTAACAGCAGCAGTTAAGGAGTTCTTTGGTTCATCTCAGCTGTCACAGTTCATGGATCAGAATAACCCTCTTGGTGAGCTGACACATAAGAGACGTCTTTCTGCACTGGGACCTGGCGGTCTGTCACGAGACAGAGCCGGATTCGAGGTACGAGATGTCCACTATTCTCATTATGGACGTATGTGCCCTGTTGAGACTCCTGAAGGTCCTAACATCGGTCTGATCAACTCCCTTGCATCTTATGCAAGAATCAATGAGTATGGATTTATTGAGGCTCCTTATCGTAAAATCGATAAAACAGATCCGTCAAATCCGATCGTAACAGATGATGTTGTATATATGACAGCTGATGAGGAAGATAACTATCATGTAGCTCAGGCAAATGAGCCATTGGATGAAGAGGGACATTTCCTCCACAAAAACGTATCCGGTCGATTCCGTGAAGAGACTCAGGAATATGAGAAACGTATGTTTGATTACATGGACGTATCACCTAAGATGGTATTTTCTGTAGCGACAGCGCTGATTCCTTTCCTTCAGAACGATGATGCTAACCGTGCGCTGATGGGATCCAACATGCAGCGTCAGGCAGTACCGCTTCTTACAACAGAAGCTCCTGTAGTAGGAACTGGTATGGAAACAAAAGCGGCTGTTGACTCAGGTGTATGCGTTCTGGCTAAGAAGTCCGGTACCGTTCTTCGTTCCACATCTACAGATATCAGTATCAAGAATGATGATGGAACAAAAGATGATTATCATCTTACAAAATTCCTCCGCAGTAACCAGAGTAACTGCTACAACCAGAAGCCGATCGTATTCCAGGGTGAACATGTAGAAGCAGGACAGGTTATCGCAGATGGTCCGTCTACTGCAAATGGTGAGCTTGCTCTTGGTAAGAACCCGCTGATCGGATTCATGACATGGGAAGGTTACAACTATGAGGATGCTGTTCTGTTAAGTGAGAGACTGGTACAGAACGATGTCTATACTTCTGTTCATATTGAAGAATATGAAGCAGAAGCACGTGATACAAAACTTGGACCGGAAGAGATCACAAGAGATGTTCCGGGTGTCGGTGATGACGCACTGAAAGATCTGGATGAGCGTGGTATTATCCGTATCGGTGCAGAGGTTCGTGCCGGCGATATTCTTGTTGGTAAAGTTACTCCTAAGGGAGAAACAGAGCTAACAGCAGAAGAACGTCTTCTGCGTGCAATCTTTGGTGAGAAAGCAAGAGAAGTTCGTGATACTTCCCTTAAAGTTCCTCACGGAGAATATGGTATTATCGTAGATGCCAAAGTATTTACAAGAGAGAATGGCGATGAGCTGTCTCCTGGAGTAAATCAGGCAGTACGTATTTATATTGCTCAGAAACGTAAGATTTCTGTTGGTGACAAGATGGCTGGTCGTCATGGTAACAAGGGTGTTGTTTCCCGTGTACTTCCTGTTGAGGATATGCCATTCCTGCCGAACGGACGTCCACTGGATATCGTACTGAACCCACTGGGTGTACCTTCACGTATGAATATCGGTCAGGTCCTTGAAATCCACTTAAGTCTTGCTGCCAAAGCACTTGGATTCAACGTTTCCACACCGGTATTTGATGGTGCGAGTGAAATTGATATCCAGGATACTCTGGAACTGGCAAATGATTATGTAAATATTGAAGATTTTGAAGAATTCCGTGCAAAATATCAGGATACACTTGCACCTGATGTTATGGAATATCTGGATGAACACAAAGATCACAGAGAATTGTGGAAAGGTGTTCCGATTTCCAGAGATGGTAAAGTACAGCTCCGTGACGGACGTACAGGTGAATACTTCGACGGTCGTGTAACAATCGGACACATGCATTACCTGAAACTGCATCATCTGGTTGATGATAAGATCCATGCGCGTTCTACAGGTCCTTACTCACTTGTTACACAGCAGCCTCTGGGTGGTAAAGCTCAGTTTGGTGGACAGCGTTTCGGTGAGATGGAGGTTTGGGCTCTGGAGGCATATGGTGCTTCGTATACACTGCAGGAAATCCTGACAGTTAAGTCCGATGACGTTGTTGGACGTGTTAAGACTTATGAAGCAATCATCAAGGGCGACAATATTCCTGAACCAGGTATCCCTGAGTCCTTCAAAGTTCTTCTGAAAGAACTTCAGTCTCTGGGTCTGGATGTCAAAGTCCTCAGAGATGACAATACAGAAGTACATCTGCTGGAAACAGTAGATTATGGTGATACAGACCTTCGTTCTGTAATCGAAGGTGACAGCAGACATCACAGAGAAGAAGAGTCCTTCGGAAAACATGGTTACACCAAACAGGAATTCGAAGGTGAAGAACTTGTAGATGTTGAAGAGGATGAGGAAGACGATGATGATTTCATCGACTTCGACGAGTCCTACGATGATGAAGACAACGAGTAGAAAGGGGAAAGAATACATGGCAGAATCAACCACATCAAATGAAACATATCAGCCAATGACTTTCGATGCCATCAAGATTGGACTGGCGTCCCCTGAGAAGATCAGAGAGTGGTCCAGAGGTGAGGTAACGAAACCGGAAACCATCAACTACCGTACTCTGAAACCGGAGAAGGACGGACTTTTCTGTGAAAGAATTTTCGGGCCAAGTAAGGACTGGGAGTGCCATTGTGGTAAATATAAAAAAATCCGTTATAAAGGTGTTGTCTGTGACCGATGCGGTGTAGAAGTTACAAAAGCATCTGTCAGAAGAGAACGTATGGGCCATATCGAGCTTGCTGCTCCGGTATCCCATATCTGGTATTTCAAGGGTATTCCGTCCCGTATGGGACTGATCCTTGATCTGTCGCCGAGAACATTGGAAAAAGTTTTATACTTTGCTAACTATATCGTACTGGATCCGGCTGATTCCGGACTTCAGTACAAGCAGGTACTTACAGAGAAAGAGTATCAGGATGCTCGTGAAGCATATGGATATAATTTCCGTGTAGGTATGGGAGCAGAATCCATTATGGAACTGCTCAAAGCAATTGATCTTGAAAAAGACGCTGCTGAACTGAAAGCTGAACTTGTTGATGCAACCGGACAGAAACGTGCCAGAATCATCAAGAGACTGGAAGTTGTAGAGTCTTTCCGCGAATCAGGAAACCGTCCTGAGTGGATGATCATGACTGCAATCCCGGTTATTCCGCCGGATCTGCGTCCTATGGTACAGCTGGATGGTGGACGTTTTGCAACATCTGACCTGAATGATCTGTACAGAAGAATTATCAACCGTAACAATCGTCTGAAACGTCTTCTGGAGCTGGGGGCGCCGGACATCATCGTCCGCAATGAGAAACGTATGCTTCAGGAAGCTGTAGATGCTCTGATTGATAACGGCCGTCGTGGCCGTCCGGTAACAGGCCCTGGAAACAGAGCTTTGAAATCCCTTTCTGACATGTTGAAAGGTAAATCCGGACGTTTCCGTCAGAACCTGCTCGGTAAACGAGTTGACTACTCCGGACGTTCTGTTATCGTCGTTGGACCGGAACTGAAAATCTATCAGTGTGGTCTTCCGAAAGAAATGGCAATCGAACTGTTCAAACCTTTCGTAATGAAAGAGTTGGTTGCAAACGGAACTTCTCATAACATCAAGAATGCTAAGAAGATGGTTGAAAAACTTCAGCCGGAAGTCTGGGATGTCCTCGAAGATGTTATCAAAGAACATCCGGTTATGCTGAACCGTGCACCTACACTGCATCGTCTGGGTATCCAGGCGTTTGAGCCGATTCTTGTAGAAGGTAAAGCTATCAAGCTTCATCCACTTGTTTGTACTGCGTTCAACGCTGACTTCGATGGTGACCAGATGGCTGTTCATCTTCCACTTTCTCAGGAAGCTCAGGCAGAGTGCCGTTTCCTTCTGCTCTCACCGAACAACCTTCTGAAACCTTCAGATGGTGGACCGGTAGCCGTTCCTTCACAGGATATGGTCCTTGGTATCTACTACCTGACACAGGAGAGACCTGGAAATCCGGGAGAAGGTAAGTTCTTCAAGAGCGTTAATGAAGCAATTCTTGCTTATGAAAATAAGGTTATTACTCTTCAGTCCAGAATTAAGGTTCGTATTACAAAGACAATGCCTGATGGAACAGAAATGACTGGTATTGTAGAGTCTACACTTGGACGTTTCCTGTTTAATGAAATCCTTCCTCAGGATCTTGGATTCGTAGACAGAAGCATTCCGGGTAATGAACTTCTTCTGGAAGTTGATTTCCTGGTTGGTAAGAAACAGCTGAAGAAAATTCTGGAAAAAGTTATTAATACACACGGAGCTACCAAGACAGCAGAAGTTCTTGATTCTATCAAGGCTACAGGTTACAAGTACTCTACACGTGCAGCGATGACCGTATCCATTTCTGATATGACTGTGCCGCCTCAGAAACCTGAGATGATCCAGAATGCGCAGAATATCGTAGACAAAATCACAAAGAACTATAAGCGTGGTCTTATTACTGAAGAAGAGCGTTACAAAGAAGTTGTTGAAACATGGAAGAAGACTGATGATGAGCTTACAAAAGCACTTCTGGATGGTCTTGATAAATATAACAATATCTTCATGATGGCTGACTCCGGTGCCCGTGGTTCTGATAAACAGATCAAACAGCTTGCAGGTATGCGTGGTCTGATGGCCGATACAACTGGTCATACGATCGAGCTTCCTATCAAGTCAAACTTCCGTGAAGGTCTTGAAGTACTGGAATACTTCATGTCTGCACATGGTGCTCGTAAAGGTATGTCCGATACAGCACTTCGTACAGCCGACTCTGGATACCTGACCAGACGAATGGTTGATGTATCTCAGGAACTGATCGTTCGTGAGACAGACTGCTGCGAAAACAGACCGGAAATCTCTGGTATGTATGTCAAAGGCTTCATGGATGGAAAAGAAGAAATCGAAAACCTTCAGGAACGTATCACAGGTCGTTTTGCATGTGAGACTATCACAAATAAAGATGGTGAAGTTCTTGTTAAGGCAAACCATATGATCACCCCAAGACGTGCTGCACGTATCATGAGTGAAGGTGTAAGCAAAACTGGTGGACCGATCGAAGAAGTCAAGATCCGTACAATTCTGACCTGTAAGTGTAAGGTTGGTGTCTGCGCAAAATGTTATGGTGCAAACATGGCAACTGGTGAAGCTGTTCAGGTTGGTGAGGCTGTTGGTATTATTGCTGCGCAGTCTATCGGTGAGCCTGGTACACAGCTGACTATGCGTACATTCCATAGTGGTGGTGTAGCCGGTGGAGATATCACTCAGGGTCTTCCTCGAGTTGAGGAGCTTTTTGAGGCAAGAAAACCGAAAGGTCTTGCTATTATCACAGAAATTCCTGGTGTTGCTGTCATCAACGACACAAAGAAAAAACGTGAGATCATTGTAACAAATCCGGAGAACGGAGATTCCAAGACATATCTGATCCCTTATGGATCTCGTATCAAGATTGCAGACGGACAGGTTCTTGAAGCTGGTGATGAACTTACAGAAGGTAGTGTAAATCCACATGATATCCTGAGAATTAAAGGTGTTCGTGCTGTTCAGGATTACATGATCCGTGAAGTTCAGAGAGTATATCGTCTCCAGGGTGTAGAAATCAGTGATAAGCATATCGAGGTTCTGGTTCGTCAGATGCTGAAGAAGATTCGTATCGAAGACAATGGAGATACAGAATTCCTTCCGGGAACACTTGTAGATGTTCTTGAATTTGAGGAAGTTAATGAAAACCTTGAGAAAGAAGGAAAGAAACCGGCAGAAGGAAAGCAGGTAATGCTTGGTATTACCAAAGCTTCTCTGGCAACAGATTCCTTCCTGTCAGCGGCATCCTTCCAGGAAACAACAAAAGTCCTGACAGAGGCTGCAATCAAAGGTAAGGTTGACCACCTGGTTGGTCTGAAGGAAAACGTTATCATTGGTAAACTGATTCCAGCAGGTACAGGTCTGAAACGTTACAGAGATATCCAGTTGGATACAGGCATGCCGGAAGAGGCACCGACAGTGGATGAAGAAACTGCAGAAAGCCTTCCGGAAGACGAAGAAACGATCACACTGGAAGAAACTGTTGATGCTGCAGACGATGAAATCATCAATGCAGAAGAAAACACTGACGATACAGAGGAATAATTAATTATTATTCACAGACATCCCCTGACCATTTTGGTGGTCGGGGGATTTTTATATGGAAAAATATAAATATTGTATGAAAAAAACTGGAAGAATATCGAAAATTACAGACATGGATTTATTTGCATGCTATAATGAAGCTAATTAATATTTAAAATAAATAAAAAACTCTGAAATATAGGAGATTACCGGGAAAGGAGGGGGAAGATGGATAAGCAACTGCCGGTTTCTGTATGGCCGGAATGGAAGATTACAGAAAAGATTGGAGAAGGATCTTTCGGTAAAGTTTATAAAGCTTGTCGAAGTGAGCAGGGAACGACATTTTATTCTGCGATTAAAGTTATCACGATTCCCTCAAATCCCGGGGAATTAAGCAGCGTTCGTTCTGAAAGCCCGAATGAACAGTCAGTGAAAGAATATTTTCAGGGACTTGTTGATGAATGTATTCAGGAAGTCAGTACCATGGAATATTTCAGAGGAAATTCTCATGTGGTTTCTGTTGAAGATTATAAAGTAGTAGAATATCTGGATGACATTGGATGGGATATTTATATCCGGATGGAATATCTGACCAGCTTTATGGAATATTGTGCAGGACGCGCACTTTCGGAAGATGATGTGCTCCGCCTTGGTATTGATCTGTGTAAAGCATTGGAATACTGTCAATGTCAGAATATTATTCACAGAGATATCAAACCTGAAAATATTTTTGTATCCAGGTTTGGAGAATTTAAACTTGGAGACTTTGGTATTGCCCGTGAACTGGAACGCACTATGAGCGGACTTTCAAAGAAGGGTACCTATTCTTATATGGCTCCGGAAATGTATAAAGGTGAAGCTTATGATTCAAGAGTAGACATTTATTCGCTTGGAATTGTTTTATACAAACTTCGGAATCACAACAGACTTCCGTTTATCAGCCTGGAAAAACAGCTGATTACATACAGAGATAAAGAAAATGCTTTGAATAAACGTATGGCCGGGGAGAAACTCCCTAGACCGGCAGAAGCAGGCGATGCGTTTGCGGAGGTGATTCTCAAAGCATGTGCGTTTGACCGGGAAGAACGTTATGCCAATGCAGTGGAATTTCGTGAAGCATTGGAGAGAGTAAAAACAGGAAGTTCATCTGCAAAAACAGCGCATGTACGTAAAACGCAGGAGCTTGAACATGCACCGGGGAAAATAAATCCACAGAAGGTGCAGCACAAATCTCAGCAAAGAACGCCACAGAAAGACCGAAAACAAGCAATCCAGCAGTCCCAAATGAAAGCAGAGACAGAAGGGACAGTGATTGTACGCAAAAACAATCAGGAAAGACCGCTATCAGCAAAAAAAGCCAAAAAGAGAGCAAAAAAGAAATTTGAGCCACTGGTTGCTGCGGTTATTATCATGTTTGCTGCAGTCTGTGTGATCGTGGGTGTATTTATCTGGCTTTTGAGGGAAAATGCGGAACTGCAGCGTTTGAAACAGTCTGTAACGGAAACTGTTCAGACTGCAGAAAGTAAGCAGTTGCAGGAGACACTGGAAAAAATACAGACGCAGGCAACAGAGATCAGTGATAATCTGAATGATTACAGCTGGATCGGTTCAGAAGAGGATGGAAAGATCAGCTACCTGAAACAGCTGGATGATGGCAGCTGGCAGGTAAGGAAGATCCTTATCTATCCATCCCTTTCGAAGGATAATCAGTATGAAGAATACTATTACTGGAAGAATGAACTGTTTTTTGCATATATTTGGTCAGACAGCAGTACATCCGGAGATATAAAAGAAGGACAGCAGAAAATAGACCGTTATTATTATGATGATGGAAAGCTTGTCCGATGGATTGATGAAAATAACCGTTGTCATGACAATGAGACAAATAATGATGAATACGTCAGCAGAGGCGAAAAGTATCTGAATCGTGCAGAGGAATATAAGAATGAACTGAATCTTTCTTCAGACAGCAGCTCAGAAAATTCAGCATCATAAGAAAGGACGGAATATGGCCTATCAGATTGAATATGCATATACATGCCATATAGGAAAAATCCGCAATAATAATGAAGATAATTTCTGGTGCTGCGGTGATAGTCTGGAGGCTCAGAATCAGGGAATGAGCCATATTCGAAGCGGATATATGAAACAATCGGAATATCCGCTGCTTGCTGTTTTTGATGGCATGGGAGGTGAGAGCTGTGGCGAGATGGCTGCTTTTCTTGCGGCAGAAGCCTGTGGCGAACATTTTAAAACTGCAAAAGATGGAATACGGAATGATCCGGAAGAATTCCTGAATGAAATCTGTGAAAGTATGAATCAGGCTATCTGCGATTACGGCAGGACAAATAAGATCAACAGCATGGGAACAACGGCAGCATTACTTGCCTTTGCAGAAGATGCTGTTTATAGCTGCAATCTTGGAGACAGCCGGATCTATAAATCAGACCGTGAGAAATTTTATCAGATTTCACAAGACCACGTCCTGGGGCGCAGTTTGTTTGGAAAGGCACCATTAACACAGTATCTTGGGATGGAAGAAGAAAATCTGCAGCTGGAACCGTCGATCAGCAGGCAGGAAATTAAAATAGGGGATCGCTTCCTGCTTTGTTCTGATGGAATCACAGATATGCTTTCAGACGGAGAAATCGCGGATATACTCAGCAGGGATATTCCAGTGGCAAAAACCGTAGAGATTCTCGTGGACAGAGCTCTGAAAAAGGGTGGAAGAGATAATATTACAGTTGTTTTATGTGAGATCATGGAGCAGCCACGCAATATGTTCAGACGAGTGTTAAATTGGTTTCACAGGCAGAATGAGGGTGATATATAATGAAAAACAGAATGCAGGATCTTGATTTTGAGCAGACAGTGGCATTTGATTCTGTAAAAGACTTTGAATTTACGAGAAAAGCTGCACAGAGATTTCGTCAGGTTGTCAGTCTGGATGGCTTTGAGGATGAGGATGCAGATGTTATTTTTCATTATTTATATAAAGAAATGGAACTCGTGTCTTTTGGAGATCATCTGAAACGTTATATTTATGAACGTGCAGGATTGGAAGAACCTTATAACGAAGTCACACAGGATATTTACAGAGATATTGTGATCGAATCATTTCATGAGACTTGTACACCGAAATCTATGAATCCAACTTCGACAAAACTGACATCGTTGGTAAATAACTGGCTGACACAGGCTTCGGTAAAAAGAGAAACTGTTTTTTTATTGGGTTTTGGATTGCGCATGAGTGCAGAAGATGTATCCGATTTTCTGACAAGGGTTTTGCGGGAACAGGATTTTGATTTCCATAATCCGGATGAGGTAATCTACTGGTACTGTTATTCGCAGCAGCTTGGTTATCATAGGGCAGAAGAACTTAAGAAACGCTATGAAGAGCTGGAACCAGATGAGAGTTATACAGAAGCTCCACAGGTTTATTCGGGAAAAATCTGTCTTGATACAGAGGATAAACTGCTTCGTTATCTGGCGTATGTGAAAGTTGGAGCAGATGATCCGATGTCCGAGAAAAGTCAGGCCTATCAGGAATTTGTCCGTCTCCTTACTCATGCAAAAGAAATCATCGCGAAGATGTATCAGGGGGATGAGGTGGAAAAATCCCGCAATAAGGTGTGGAATATTTCAGATATTACGGATTCAGATGTGGAAAAAGTTATCTGCAGTGGAATTCCTGTAAATAAAATGGGAAATCTTAAAAAGATGTCGGCATCTATTCTGGCGAAACATTTCAGTCAGAAGCGATTCAGCAGACAGAGAATCAACAGTATATTGAATCATAAATTTCCAGTAGAGCGCTTTGATCTGATTACATTAGAGTTCTTTATCATTTCACAGGAGATGCAGGATGATGATCCGTATAATCGTTATCATCATTTTCTTGAGGAGATTCAGGAAATTCTTAAGAAATGCGGAATGAGTGAGATCTACATAGTAAATCCATATGAATGTTTTTTGCTGATGTGTCTTTTGACAGATTGTCCGCTTGCTGTTTTTGCGGATATCTGGGAAATGTCATATGAGGAAGATAAGCAAGAAGAATAAGAAAAACCTGTCAGACCGAAAATTCGGAATGACAGGTTTTTTGCTGTGAAAAATGATCATTCGTTGTAATAACCATAGATCAGACGAGCATCCTGTGCGATTACTGCCTGTGCTTCACTACTGTCGGTGAGATCCTGCGACATAAAGCAGACAACCAGATCGATGTTTTTGGCGGTATTGTAAATGATTCCGGCATCATTTTCGACATCATCCAACTCTCCGGTTTTGTTGGCAACTTTTACTCCATCTGGAAGGTTGGCAGGAATTTTATTTCTGCGCTGCTGCATTTTGAGAAGAGAATACATTGCATCTGTATGCGCAAGAGTGGATTTGGCAGTGCCGGCATTGCTCTGATAGATTTCCTTCAGAAAATGACCGCAATCACTGACGGAAGTGTAATTATCACCATATTCATTACTCTGGAGAAGGAGACGTCCCATTGAAGTGCTGGAGTATCCATGAGAAGCACAAAATGCATTCACAGCACGCATACCGGTTTCATCATCGCCATCACCAAGCATATTTACAAGTTTATTTGCCGCATCGTTATCACTTACGGTAATCATTGAATTCAAATAACTGTTCAGTGTATCAGCACCATAAGTTTCGGAGAGAGATTCATAATTTTCGTAAACAGTACCCATAATAAAAAGTTTGATCAGACTGGCAGCCTGCATGGGCTGATCGTCAATCACACCTTCTGTATTTTTCATAAGGTTGCATACATATACGGACCAGGTGCCATTGTTCTGAGGAAGGAGCGGTTTAATCTGAGCGAGAAGACTGTTCAGACTTTCGTCAGTGGAAGACTCAGAAGAATGGGAAGGAGAAATAGTCCCTTCTTCCTGTACATCCTGTGAAGAATCAACGGAGGAATCTGTTTCAGAATCATTTGAGGATTCCAGTTGATCGTTCAGACTACCTAGTTCCTTTGCCTGACTGATCAGTTCTGCTGATGTATCAGAAATTTCCTGTACTGTATTCTGGAGATCAGTGACTTTTGAACGGAGAGAAGCAAGATCCTGAAAAGAGTAGAGTGTCAGCCCGCCAAGTGCGAGAATGACAAGCGCGAGGATGATGATGATCGTATAAAGAAGAAATGGCTTTTTGTGCTTGCTATTTTTCATTATATAAATCCTTTCTGTATGTAAGAGTTCTTTCTATAGTAAATATCTTATAAAATATCTCTGGAATCAGCTGTGGTCCTGACTGAAAACGGAAGTGACAGCTTCGGATGACTCCTGAGTATCGCGATGCTCCTGCACAGCAGTCTGCCGACCGGAAGCTTTTTGCTGGCGATAATTCAGAAGATCTTTTTTTTCTTTGACAGCGGATGAAAAAGAAGTTTGTGCGTCGTTTAACGCCTGCTGTTTGTCTTTTACCTGGGAAATGAAAGCATCAAGGCTTTGCTCAGTATCCGAAATTTGTTGTCTGGCCTGGATTCCCATGAAAAAGATACCGGCAATAAAGAAGATCACGGTAATGATAAGCAGGATAACAGATGGGGTGATTTTGTTTTTCATAAAAAATCCTTTCCTATATTATAGATGTAAACAAATAAAGTGAAAATTACTTTTTTTTATTATAAGCAGAGATGTCTTAAAATGCAATAATAAGGATTTCGTAAAATAACGAAAAAATCCTGTAAAATGCCTTGACAGCTGCATTTTTACGGGATATAATGAGCAAGCGTGCAACAGGAACGCTGTTTTTTTGTGCGCAATATTCATTTGACAATAGCAACCGCGCTACCCCATGACTAACCATGGAGAAAATAATCGGGAGGTGAAATGGAATGCCAACATTCAACCAGTTAGTAAGAAAAGGACGTCAGACAGCTGTAAAGAAATCTACAGCACCGGCTCTGCAGAGAACATTCAACTCTTTAAGAAAGAAAGCTGTTGAACAGTCTGCACCACAGAAACGTGGAGTTTGTACAGCAGTTAAAACTGCAACACCTAAAAAACCTAACTCAGCTCTTAGAAAGATTGCCAGAGTTCGTCTTTCCAATGGAATCGAAGTAACAAGCTATATCCCAGGAGAAGGTCACAACCTTCAGGAACATAGTGTAGTTCTTATCCGTGGTGGACGTGTTAAGGACTTACCTGGTACCAGATACCACATCATCAGAGGTACACTGGATACTGCAGGTGTAGCTAACAGAAAACAGGCCCGCTCCAAATATGGTGCTAAGAGACCTAAAAAGAAATAAAGTAGAAAAAAGTAATCAATCGAAGATTCACTTATAACTATAAATATTGTACGGTATTCCATATACCCTGTCGGTTGCGGGTTAAATATAGGACTTTACCAGTGCGAACACCTTAGTTTTAATAGTGAGTACCGATGATTTAATCATTTTGATTAAGGAGGGAAGTAACGTGCCACGTAAAGGACATACTCAGAAAAGAGACGTTCTGGCAGACCCGATGTACAACAATAAAGTGGTTACCAAACTTATCAACAACATCATGTTAGATGGTAAGAAAGGTGTCGCTCAGAAGATTGTATACGGCGCTTTCGCTAGAATTGAAGAAAAAGCTGGCAAACCAGCTATCGAAGTTTTTGAAGAGGCTATGAACAACATCATGCC
The DNA here is from genome assembly GCF_025147765.1 of Blautia obeum ATCC 29174. Classification (NCBI taxonomy): domain Bacteria; kingdom Bacillati; phylum Bacillota; class Clostridia; order Lachnospirales; family Lachnospiraceae; genus Blautia; species Blautia obeum. Next base: position 3,224,691 of record NZ_CP102265.1, on the reverse strand, counting down.
ACTTCTCGAGGTAAAAGCAAGACGTATCGGTGGTGCTACTTACCAGGTTCCGATCGAGGTAAGAGCAGACAGACGTCAGGCACTGGCTCTTCGCTGGCTCACCACATATTCTCGTAAAAGAGGCGAGAAGACTATGGAGGAGAGACTTGCAAACGAGCTTCTGGATGCAATGAACAACACAGGCGCATCTGTTAAGAAGAAAGAAGATATGCACAAGATGGCTGAAGCAAATAAAGCATTTGCTCACTATCGTTTCTAATCAAGGAGGAAAATCCAATTGGCTGGAAAAGAAGGTAGAGAATACCCGCTTGAGCGTACCAGAAACATTGGTATCATGGCTCATATCGATGCAGGTAAGACAACTCTTACAGAACGTATCCTTTATTATACAGGTGTCAACTACAAAATCGGTGATACTCATGAAGGTACCGCAACAATGGACTGGATGGAGCAGGAGCAGGAGAGAGGTATCACAATTACTTCCGCTGCTACAACATGTCACTGGACTCTGCAGGATCACTGCAAGAAGAAACCAGGTGCTCTGGAACATCGTATCAACATCATTGATACTCCAGGACACGTAGACTTCACCGTAGAGGTTGAGCGTTCACTCCGTGTACTTGACGGCGCTGTCGGCGTCTTCTGTGCAAAGGGTGGTGTAGAACCTCAGTCAGAAAACGTATGGCGTCAGGCTGACACTTACAATGTACCGCGTATGGCATTCATCAACAAGATGGATATCCTCGGTGCAAACTTCTACAATGCTGTAGATCAGATCAAGACTCGTCTTGGTAAAAACGCTATCTGCTTACAGCTTCCAATCGGAAAAGAAGATGAATTCAAAGGTATCATCGACCTTTTCGAAATGCAGGCTTATATCTACAATGATGAGAAAGGTGAAGACATTTCCATCACAGATATTCCGGAAGATATGAAGGAAGAAGCAGAACTTTATCATACAGAACTCGTAGAGAAAATCTGCGAACTGGATGACGATTTAATGATGGAATATCTGGAAGGTGAAGAACCGTCTAATGAAAAATTAAAAGCAGTTCTTCGTAAAGCTACTTGTGAATGTACAGCTGTACCGGTATGCTGCGGTACTGCATACAGAAACAAGGGTGTTCAGAAACTTCTGGATGCAATCATTGAATACATGCCTGCTCCAACAGACATTCCTCCAATCGAGGGTGTTGACCTAGATGGAAACCCGATCGTGAGACATTCTTCTGATGAAGAACCATTCTCTGCTCTGGCATTTAAGATTATGACAGACCCATTTGTTGGTAAACTGGCATACTTCCGTGTATACTCCGGTACCATGAACTCTGGTTCTTATGTACTTAACGCTACTAAGGACAAGAAAGAACGTGTTGGACGTATCCTTCAGATGCATGCTAACAAACGTATGGAACTGGATAAAGTATATTCAGGAGATATCGCAGCAGCAATCGGTTTCAAATTCACCACAACTGGTGATACAATCTGTGATGACCAGCACCCGGTAATCCTTGAATCCATGGAATTCCCGGAACCGGTTATCGAACTTGCAATCGAGCCTAAGACAAAAGCCGGCCAGGGTAAACTTGGTGAAGCTCTTGCAAAACTGGCAGAAGAAGACCCGACATTCCGTGCACATACAAATCAGGAAACAGGTCAGACAATCATCGCTGGTATGGGTGAGCTGCATCTGGAAATCATCGTTGACCGTCTGCTTCGTGAATTCAAAGTAGAGGCTAACGTAGGTGCTCCTCAGGTTGCATACAAAGAGACTATTACTAAGGCCGTAGACATCGACAGCAAATATGCTAAACAGTCTGGTGGTCGTGGACAGTATGGTCACTGTAAAGTTAAATTCGAGCCTATGGATGCCAACGGTGAAGAACTGTACAAGTTCGAATCCACTGTTGTTGGTGGTGCTATTCCGAAGGAATACATCCCGGCTGTTGGCGAAGGTATCGAAGAAGCTATGAAAGCTGGTATCCTGGGTGGATTCCCGGTAGTCGGCGTTCATGCAAATGTATATGACGGTTCTTATCATGAAGTCGATTCCTCTGAAATGGCATTCCACATTGCAGGTTCCCTTGCATTCAAGGATGCTATGCAGAAAGCAGCTCCGATTCTTCTTGAGCCTATCATGAGAGTCGAAGTTACTACTCCGGAAGATTACATGGGTGATGTTATCGGTGATATCAACTCCCGTCGTGGTCGTATCGAGGGTATGGATGACATCGGCGGTGGTAAGATGATCCGTGGATTCGTTCCGCTTTCCGAAATGTTCGGATACGCAACAGACCTCCGTTCCAGAACTCAGGGACGTGGTAACTACTCCATGTTCTTCGAGAAATACGAACAGGTTCCGAAGTCCGTTCAGGAAAAGATTCTTTCTAAGAAAGACTGATAAATGTAAAAAAGCTTGCAAATATCCTTGATTTGCAATATAATCAAGGATAGCAAGTCAAAAACTGATAAAATGCTCTGAAAGAGAGAGCATAGTTTTTTAAGGAGGACATTTTAAAATGGCAAAGGCTAAGTTTGAGAGAACAAAACCGCATTGTAACATTGGTACCATCGGACACGTTGACCATGGTAAAACAACTTTAACAGCAGCTATCACAAAAGTTCTGGCTGAAAGAGTTCCAGGAAACACAGTTGAAAACTTCGAAGATATCGATAAAGCTCCAGAAGAAAGAGAGCGTGGTATCACAATTTCTACAGCACATGTTGAGTATCAGACAGAGCATAGACATTATGCACACGTTGACTGCCCAGGACATGCTGACTACGTTAAGAACATGATCACAGGTGCAGCTCAGATGGATGGTGCTATCCTCGTAGTTGCTGCTACAGATGGTGTTATGGCTCAGACAAAAGAGCACGTTCTTCTTGCTCGTCAGGTTGGTGTTCCGTACATCGTTGTATTCATGAACAAATGTGATATGGTAGATGATGACGAACTTCTTGAACTGGTTGAGATGGAAATTCGTGAACTTCTTTCCGAGTATGACTTCCCAGGAGATGACATTCCGGTTATCCAGGGATCTGCTCTTAAAGCTCTTGAAGATCCGGCTGGCCCATGGGGAGACAAGATCATGGAACTCATGAACGCAGTTGATGAGTATATTCCGGACCCACAGCGTGACACAGACAAACCGTTCGTTATGCCTGTAGAGGATGTATTCTCTATCACAGGACGTGGAACAGTTGCTACTGGTAGAGTAGAAGCTGGTGTTCTTCATGTATCTGAAGAAGTTGAAATCGTTGGTATCAAAGAAGAAACACGTAAAGTTGTTGTTACAGGAATCGAAATGTTCCGTAAACTTCTTGACGAAGCTCAGGCTGGTGATAACATCGGTGCTCTTCTTCGTGGTGTTCAGAGAAACGAAATCGAGCGTGGACAGGTTCTTGCTAAACCAGGAACACTTACATGCCATACAAAATTCACAGCTCAGGTTTACGTTCTGACAAAAGATGAAGGTGGACGTCATACTCCATTCTTCAACAACTATCGTCCACAGTTCTACTTCAGAACAACAGACGTAACAGGTGTTTGCAACCTTCCAGAAGGAACAGAAATGTGTATGCCTGGAGATAACATCGAAATGACAATCGAACTGATCCACCCAATCGCTATGAGCCAGGGTCTTACTTTCGCTATCCGTGAAGGTGGACGTACTGTAGGATCAGGACGTGTTGCTACAATTATCGAGTAATACAATCTGAATATAGATTTGTTATCGTAAGATAACTTGTGTCCAAACGTAAGATACCCCGGAACCGCAAGGTTTCCGGGGTTTTTCTGTTGCATAAAAAAGTTAAATAAATCGGAAAAGATAGGCCGGAGAGAGGAGCTGATTTGTGCTTCAAAATTTTATGTGACAAATGAAACAACCTATGATATTATAAAAACGATATAAACGAAAATGACTTTTGCGGAAACGAAAGTATCTTTATATTTTTTTTATCCGTATACTTCCTATTGCGGATAAAATAACATCTTTATGTGAAAAGCGTGACATTATCGCAGTTTTTTCAGGAAGGTAATTCAGAGAATCTGACAGAAAAACAGAAAGAAGTTCTAGGGATATGGAACGATCTGAGTACAAATGAGCAGGAAACAGTAATGTCAATGCTGCGTGGACTTCGGAAGTAGGAGAACAGTTCGAGTATATGTATGGGCTGTTCTTTTTTTGTTTTTGAACGTTAAAACGGTAATTTTTTTTCTTGTGCATAGTAGAACGTTAAAGTATAATAAAATCAGTTTTTTTGCATAAGTTTAAAAGTTATATCTATAATAAGGAAATCGGCAAACCAGATGAAAGTCTGGGACGCAAAGCTACAGGGCCTGTAAAATGGCAGCCAGTTGCATGAAATGAGGTGCACTGTCTGTCTGACGGTGCTTTTTTACGGTGTTATTTCGCAGATGTAACAATAATGATTTTATCAGGAAAGAATGAGGAAAATAAAAGTATGAAAAAGGCAAAACGTTGTCTGACAGCAGTGGTGTCAGGTGTACTTGTAGCATCTGCTGTCTTGTCTGGATGTGGACAGTCAAAGAAAGAAGTATCTAAAAATGATGATCATCTTACCGTTTATCTGTGGGAAAATCGTTTGATGAAAAATATTGCACCCTATATCCATGAACAGTTTTCTGATCAGGATATTGAATTTATTATTGGTAACAATGATACCGATTTATACAGTTATTTTAAAGAACATGATGAATTACCGGATATCATAACAGTACGTCGATTCTCCGGAACAGATGCACAGGACTTACAGCCTTATCTTATGGATTTTGCTTCTTATGATGTTGTTTCCAAGTATTATTCTTATGCGCTGCAATATTATAAGAATGCGGAGGATGAAATCCAGTGGCTGCCAATCTGTGGTATTCCGCAGACGATCATTGCCAACAAAACACTGTTTGATCAGTATGGAATTAAGATTCCGGAAAATTATGAGGAATATGTACAGGCATGTCAGCAGTTTTATGATAATGGCATAAAACCGTACTCCATGGATCTTGGTGAAGACTGGTCTAATAATGAGATCATCCAGGCGGCGGCAATCGGTGAGTTCACAAGCCTGGATGGTATTGAATGGCGAAACGGTGCAGAGACTGCATCGGATGAAGTAAAGTTTGATGATGCATTATGGAAACGTATTTTTTCAGAAACCAGCCAGTTTCTGAAAGACTCGCACTTTGGTAAAGAAGATATCAATATTGACGTCGATACAGGAATCCAGATGTTTGTCGAGGGAAAATCAGCAATGTTTCATGGACATCCGACGGTTATGCAGCAGCTGCAGAAACAGATGGATGCAGATCTGATCCGTATTCCTTACTTTTCACAGACATCGGATGAATCCTATGTGTACATGACTCCGTCCTTAAACATTGCATTTAACAAAAACCTGGAAAAAGACCGGGAGAAACTGGATACTGCACTGGATGTGCTGGATTGTATGATTTCAGAAAAGGGGCAAAAGCTGATTGCGGATGGAAGCGGTGTTATTTCATTGAATACAGATGTTCCAACCATGATGCAGGATGTGCCTGGACTGGAAGAGGAAATTAATAATAATGCTGTTTATATCCGATATTCCGCTCAAAAATCATTTGATGCAAGTCTTGAGGCTGTTCACGGATTACTGTCAGGGGAAATGGATGAAACACAGGCTTATGATACTTTTCGTAGTGTAATGAATCGTAAAGATCCAGAAGAAAAAGCAACGGTGAATTTTGAAAATGAATATTCCATTTCACTGAACGATAGAAATGGCCGTGATGCAGCATCTTCCATTTTAACTACGATCAGAGAAGAAAATGATGCACAGCTGGCTCTGGCGCCATATTATTATTTCACTTCCTCTATGTACAAAGGAGAATGCACCAGCAGCCGGGTTGGCATGATGACAGCGAAGAGTTCAGATACAGCATTATATGTTGCAAAAATCAATGGTAAACAGGTTTGTGAACTCGTGAAAAATTATCTCGCCGATGCGGATGAGAATTTTTACGTAACCAATAAATACGAATTACCAATTGCATCCGGTATGAAAATGATTGTCAATCAAGAGGAAAGTGGATGTTCGTTAAAGGACTTGACAGTTAATGATAAGAAAATAGACAAAGAAAAGGAATACTCTATTCTTCTTACAGACACCACAATGTCTGTATTGAAAAAAATAAATCCGAAATGTGAGATTGAGCAGCTTAAAGAGACAACATTATCAAGTGCATGGATTGAAGCAATGTCAAAAGGACAGCAGCCGTCAGCACCGGAAGACTATATAGAGGTTGAACAGTAAAAGTGGAGATAGAACAAACGGTAAATAAAAGAAAAAAAATAACAAGGCTGTTGCTTATACTACTTATGATTCTTTTAAGCTTAGGTTGTATCAAGTATCTGATAAGTAAGTCTAAGAAGTATATCAGCGAAAATGGAAAAAGCAGTATGGGAGCTGTTGTTGAACAGATACAGCAGACCTATGATCTTCAGGTGAGTGGATACTACAGCCAGCTGCAGTTGGTTGAGGAATTTTTACTTCATGAGAGGGAGCTGTCTCTTGAAACGGATGTGAACAAAAGTTTCTTTGAAGCATGGGAAAAAGAATCGGAAAGTACCCTTATATTCATTCAGGAGAATGGTCAGGCAATATCAGCACGTGGAACAAAAATGCGGATTGATATGCCAAGTAAACTTCTGCTGGACTTAAAGAATGGATACAATATTGGAAAACTGGTGCGTCTTGATTATGATCAGAAGAAAAAAGACGGTTATCTGGTTGCAATTCCATGTCAGGAATATACGATCAATGGGGAAACTTATACGGCAATTGGAACTGTGTATGATCATTCGAAACTGGATTCCATGTTAAAACTGAAAGGTTATGACGGGAAAGCATATTTGTTCATGCTGGATAATGACGGAAATATTACGTATACGAACCAGAGTGGAGATAAATACCAGCGTAATTATTCTTTGTTAAAACATTTAAAAGGGGAACAGGCCATTACAGAAGAAGAGGCTGATTGGTTCAAAAAGAAGTTTGATAACAGAGAATCCGGAGTTGCCCTTTTGGGAAAACAGAACCCCTATTATCTGGGGTATTGCCCGATAGAAAGCAACAACACCATTTTGGTATGCATTGTGGCAAAGGGAGTTGTTGACAATGTGCTGATGGATTACCAGAAAACGGTGCTGTTTACAACAATACTCATGGCAGGTTTTATACTTTTACTTTTTGCTGGATTATTCTACAGTATTTCCAGACTTAGTCTTGCAGATCAAAAAGCAGAATATGAAAAAAGAAAGAATGAACTTCATTTACAAACAATGAAGGAAATGGAAGTAGTCAATCAAAAACTGAAAAAGGCAAAGAACGTTGCAAAAGAGGCTTTACAGACAGCTGAAAATGCAAATAAGGCGAAAACGGATTTCCTGTCTAATATGTCACATGATATTCGCACACCTATGAATGCAATCATTGGTATCACGTCTTTGATCAGACATGATGCAGGTAATAAAGCAAAAGTTATAGAGTATGCAGATAAAATAGATAGTTCATCACAGCATCTGCTAGGAATTATTAATGATGTTCTGGATATGAGTAAGATTGAGGCAGGAAAAACAGTCTTCAAATATTCTGACTTTTCTATTCTGGATCTTGTACAGGAACTTGACACTATATTTCATACTCAAATATATGAAAAGCAGCAGACCCTTACAATCATAAAAGAAAATATTCAGCATGAGTGGGTGAATGGTGATCAGGTTCACCTGATGCAGATTTTCAGCAACCTGCTTTCCAATGCAGTGAAGTATACCCAGGAAGGTGGGAAAATTCAGTTCTTTGTAGAAGAATGTGAGACAAAGTCATCTGTCTATGCAAAGTACCGTTTCTTAGTTAGCGATAATGGTATGGGAATGTCGGCAGATTTCAAGGATACAATTTTTGATGCGTTTACCCGTGCGGAAAGTTCCCTTACAAATAAAATACAGGGAACCGGACTTGGAATGGCGATTACTAAGAATCTGGTTGAGGCAATGGGAGGTACCATTGATGTGGAGAGTGAATTGGGACAGGGAAGCTGTTTTGAGGTTCTCCTGGATCTGAAAATTGCAGAGGATAGAACGGTTGCTCTGGCGGCACAAGAAGAAACAGATGAGCAGGATGGTAATATCCTTCAGGGAATGAGATTTCTGTGTGCAGAGGATAATGAGCTGAACGCGGAGATCCTGATAGAACTGTTAAAGATTGAAGGTGCGGAATGTACCATCTGTGAAAATGGCGAAGAGATTTTGAAAGCATTTGAACAGTCTGTTCCAGGTGATTATGACATGATCCTGATGGATGTGCAGATGCCTGTTATGAATGGCTATGAGGCGACGAAGGCAATTCGCAGAAGTTCCCATGAACTGGCAAAGAAGATTCCGATCATTGCCATGACTGCCAATGCATTCTCAGAGGACATTCAGCATTCTCTGGCAGCCGGTATGAATGCACATATTTCAAAACCGGTTGAGATGAAGGTGCTGGAAAAAACAATCAGAAGTATAAAATCTGGTGGGGGGGTACAGAAATGCAGGCTACTGAACAGTGACAAATGGATTTGATGCGGCAGTGCAATTTTATCTCAGTCGAGAAGACTCCCACTTCTGCAAGTGGTGAGTAATAACAAGTCTTTCTCAGTGGGAGTACAATCTCCGACTGAGATAAACGCTCCGCGAGGATGTGCAGTGATTCTGAGAAGAATATGTCAGCTTTCGCTGACCAGAATCACGCACCAAGTCTCACGTGCGTTCGACTTGAATAAACCAGGAGGTTGACAAGGAGATGTATAGAGAAATATATTTGACAGACAGACAGGAGATTTAATATGATTTCGAGAGCAAAGAAATATGTGGCAGTGTTACTGGTTTTTGTATGCGTGTGTATGATATTTTCTCCCCAGACTGCATACGCAGCCGAGGACAGTTCGCAGCATGAAACTGTCAAAGTCGGTTTCTTTGCCATGGATGGTTATCATGTGATGGATGAAGAAGGCAACCGCAGCGGGTATGGCTATGATTTTCTTCGGCTGATGGCCCGTTATTGGGATGTAGATTACGAATATGTCGGATATGATAAGAGCTGGGATGATATGCAGCAGATGCTTGAAGATGGCGAGATTGACATGGTAACATCTGCCCGCAAAACACCGGACAGAGAAGAAAAGTTTGATTTTTCACGTCCAATCGGAACCAATTATGGGATGCTGACCGTCCGCAGTGACAACAGCACGATTGTGGACGGCAATTACAGCACTTACAACGGTATGCGTGTGGCGCTTTTGAACGGAAACACCCGGAATGAAGAGTTTGCGGATTTTGCAGGCAATAAAGGATTTACATATGATCCATTTTATTTTGATACGACCACAGAAATGGATGAAGCCCTTCAGAGCGAAAAAGTTGATGCGATTGTTACCAGTTCTCTGAGAAAAACAAACAATGAGCGAATCGTGGAGAAATTTGGCAGCAGCGATTTCTATGTCATTGTTAAAAAGGGCAATACAGAATTGCTGAATGAGATCAATTATGCGATCGATCAGATGAATGCGGTTGAGGGTGACTGGAAAACGACGCTTTACAATAAAAATTATGAAAGCATAGAAACTAAGAATCTGGAATATACGGAGAAAGAAAAAAGTATTATTTCACAGTATTCCAAGGACAACCCGCTTCATGTTCTGTGTGATCCGACCCGTTATCCATATTCTTATAATGAAAATGGTGAGATGAAGGGTATTATCCCGGATTACTTCCGGAAAATTGCAGACTATGCCGGGATTTCCTATGAGTTTCTTACACCTGCTACCAGAGATGAGTATATTGCCTATCAGAAAAATAAGGAAACCACAGATATGAGCATCGATGCGCGCCTGGAAACAGATAACTATGCTGAGACGAATAAATGGGGGATTACTGCACCTTTCATTACGATGCAGCTGGCAAGGGTGACACGGCGTGACTTTGATGGAAAAATTAATGTTGTTACTACTGTTGACCAGACAGCATCAAAGTCAATTGAAGATGCAATGGCACCCGGTGCAGAAAAACTGATGTGCAGTACCCGACAGGAAATGATGGAAGCTGTCCGTAAGGGTAAAGCAGATGCTGCCTTCGTCTACTATTACATGGCACAGGCGTTTGTGAACAGTGACACTACGGGCACCATGACATATACTCTGCTGGAACAGCCTACATTCACCTACCGCATGGTAATTTCATCAACTGAGAACCATGCACTGGCTGGTATTCTGACGAAAGCAATGTATGCCATGCCCCAAAATCTTGTTGAAGATCTTGCAGCACAGTATACCACATACAAAGCAACAGAGCTGACATTTGTTGACTGGATCCGTCTGCATCCTGTTGTTACTGTTTTGGTTCTTCTTATTTTAGGATGGCTGCTGACTATTATGGCTGCGACAATAGTGCGTCTCAGTGCAAGAAAAAAAGCTCAGAAGGCAGCCCAGAAGAAAGCTGAGGAAATGGCGGAACTGGCAGAGCATGCACAGGCTGCAAACAAGGCAAAAACAGCATTTCTGTCACATATGTCCCATGATATGAGGACACCGATGAATGCAATCATAGGATTTACCGGTATTGCAATGAAAAACAATCCGTCAGACGAAGTGAAAAATTGTCTGGAAAAGATTGACGAAAGCTCAGAGCATTTACTGTCGCTGATCAATGATGTATTAGATCTGACCCGCATCGAAAGTGGAAAAGTGAATTACAATCCGGTACCGGCGGATGTGAAAAACATTACAGATTCTGCATTGGATATTACAAAAGGTTTTCTTATGAACAGGGATATCAACTTTAAAATTCAGCGTGAGGAAGCAAAGATTCCAAATGTACTTGCGGATCCTGCACGCCTGCGCGATGTGCTGGTCAATATTCTGAGCAATGCCGTGAAATTCACTCCGGATGGAGGGACGATTACATTTGAAGCCCGGTGTCAGGAAAAGGGCGGGGATGGATATATAAATATGCGTTACCGCATTTCGGATACTGGTATTGGCATGAGTGAGGAATTTACAAAAGAAGTTTTTGAGGAATTTGCACAGGAAGATTCCGGTGTGAGAACGCAGTACCATGGAGTTGGACTGGGGATGGCTATCGTAAAGAAGTATGTAGATATGATGGGTGGGACCATTTCCGTGCATAGTAAAAAGCATGAGGGAACCACATTTACTGTGGATATTCCTTTGGAAATTACAGATAAGGAATGTAATAAATCAGACACAGGTATTTCTGAAAAGGTAAATCTTACAGGTGTGAATGTCCTTCTTGTAGAGGATAATGAACTGAATGCAGAGATTGCTGCCGTGCAGTTGGAAGAGTTCGAGATGAATGTAGAAAGAGCTGTGGATGGAAAGAATGCTGTTGAGATTTTCAGAAATCATCCGGAAGGCACATTTGATGTAATCCTGATGGATATCATGATGCCTGAAATGAATGGTTATGAAGCGGCAAAAGCAATCAGGGCAATGAATGACAGACCGGATGGAAAAAACATTCCTATTATAGCAATGACAGCTAATTCATTTGCAGAAGATGTTCAGGCATCACTGGATGCAGGAATGAACGCACATTTGTCAAAGCCGATTGTGATTGATGAAGTTATAAAAACGATTTTAAGGTATGTATATAATTGATTAGCAGAGGTTCATGAATTAGTGGAAGACAATTGACAGGAGGACTAAAATATGGATAAAAGACAAAAAATCCTGATTGTAGATGATTCAAAATTAAACAGGGACATATTGAAGGAGATTCTTGGAGATGCTTATAACTATCTGGAAGCCGAAAACGGAAATCAGGCAATCCAGAGGATAGGAGAAAATATTGGAATTGATCTGATGCTTTTAGATATCAATATGCCACAGATGAATGGTTTTGAAGTCTTGAAAATAATGAAAAGAAGCCAGTGTATTGCTGAAACTCCTGTCATCATGATATCTTCTGAAGATGCTGTTGATACTATGCGTAAGGCATATGAGCTGGGAATCACAGATTATATCACACGACCGTTTGATTCTGTGATTGTAAAGAAAAGAGTTCAGAATACCTTGGGCCTCTATATGAACCAAAAGCATCTGATAAATGTGGTTTATGATCAGGTTTACGAAAAAGAAGAAAATAATAATATCATGATCCGAATTATGAGTAATATATTGGGATCTCGTAACAGCGAGAGCAGAGAACACATCCTGCATATAAAAACAGCAACGGAGATGATGCTGAGACAACTGGTAAAAGTAACAGATGCTTATCCTTTGACAGAGGCAGATATTGCTTTGATTACAACTGCTTCTTCCCTTCATGATATTGGTAAGATTCGTATTCCGGAAGAAATATTGAATAAGCCAGGCAGACTTACCGATGAAGAATTTCAAATTATGAAAACCCATAGTGAGCTTGGCGCAGCTATAATTAAGGATATGGACTTTCCACAAGATCATCCACTGGTACATACCGCATGGGAAATCTGCAGGTGGCACCATGAAAGATGGGACGGAAAGGGTTATCCGGATGGCTTGAAAGGTGAAGAAATACCAATCTCTGCACAGGTGGTATCAATTGTCGATGTTTATGACGCACTTACAAGTGAAAGATGTTATAAGAAAGCATTTGATCATGACACAGCGATTCAAATGATCCTGGATGGACAGTGCGGACAATTTAATCCCCTCCTTCTTAAGTGCCTGAAAGAACTGAGTCTTCAGCTTTCAAAAATGTCTGGTAAAGAGATGGACGATAATAAATATTCTCATGAAATACAGAGACTTTCGAATGAAATACTCCGTGATAAATCCTTACCGAACCAGATTTATTCACAGAGTCTTGTCAAGGTCATGCAGGAGAAAATTGATTTCTTTAAATCGAACAGTGGCATAAATTCGATTGATTACAATGCGGTTTCGGGTCAGCTTACTATATTAAACGGAAAACAGCAGATATTATGTCAGCGAGATGATCCGAAATTTAATCTGTTCAAAGAATTTGGAGTAATTGAAGAAGACGTTCAATATATTCGGGATTTGTTACATCAGACATCTGTGCAAAATAAAGAAATCTCTGTGCAGATAAAAGCAACGGTGGAGAATGACAGTCAGATGTACAAACTGAAATTGCATACATTGTGGTCGCCTATGAAGAAAGACGTATATATAGGAATTATCGGGTATTTTGACACTGTAAAACAGAAGAAATGAAAAGGAAATTCAGAGGAGGACTCATAATGAAAAAGAAAAAATGGAACAGAGTTTTGGCTGTGCTTTTGGCGATGGTGACAGCCGTAACACTTCTTTCAGGCTGTGGCGGGAAGAGTGCGGAAAAGAAGATGCAGAAACAATCACGGTGTATTTATGGACCACAAATCTGTATGAGAAATATGCACCATACATTCAGGAACAGCTCCCGGATATCAATGTTGAATTTGTAGTAGGGAACAATGACCTGGATTTCTACAGGTTTCTTAAGGAAAACGGTGGACTGCCGGATATTATAACCTGCTGTCGTTTTTCACTGCATGATGCAAGTCCGCTGAAAGACAGTCTGATGGATCTTTCCATAACCAATGTGGCAGGAGCTGTCTATGATACATATCTCAGTAGTTTTATGAATGAAGATGGAAGCGTAAACTGGCTTCCGGTGTGTGCAGATACGCATGGTTTTGTAGTGAATAAAGACCTTTTTGAAAAATACGATATCCCGTTGCCAACAGATTATGAAAGCTTTGTCTCTGCCTGCGAGGCATTTGAAGAGGTGGGAATCCGTGGGTTTACTGCAGACTATTATTATGATTATACCTGTATGGAAACACTGCAGGGTCTGTCAGCATCAGAGCTGTCTTCTGTAGACGGACGCAAGTGGCGTACCACCTACAGTGCCCCGGATAATACAAAGAGAGAAGGCCTTGACAGTACTGTCTGGCCGAAGGCTTTTGAACGTATGGAGCAGTTCATCCAGGATCAGGGCATAAACACGACATTTCTTCCATTCTTTCAGGAGAAGGGTGAAAAGTGGATTATGACTACGCCATATTTCCAGGTGGCTTTAAACCGTGATCTGACAAAAGATGAAACACGCAGAAAGAAAGCCCTGAAATGTGGTATGGATGGATTCTTATCCAAGCCAATAGTTATTGAGGAATTGATCAGTACATTACAGAAGAATCTGGATCAGGTGTCAGGAGTATAAGAAAAGCCACATAAATAAAGGAAATAGAAGAATGAATAAAAGTAAAAAAAACTTAGCTGTATTATGCACATCTATATTTGTAATCCTGGGAATGTGGCTGATGTTATCAGTACACTGCCAGGCTGCTGGGACGAATAATGATGAAAAACAACAGACACAGACCATCCGTATCGGGGCATTTGAGGATACCTTCAATTATGTCGACAAAAATGGTGTCAGACGGGGTTATGGATACGAGCTCATGCAGGCTCTGGCAGGTTATACCGGATGGAAATTCGAGTATGTGAAATGTGACTGGTCCAACTGTTTTGATAAGCTTGAAAATGGTGAGATTGATATCATGGGTGATATCTCTTACACCGATGAACGTGCACAAAAGATGCTTTTCCCGGATGAACCGATGGGTGAGGAAAAATATATCCTTTATGCTGATTTATCGGATATGGATATTGAAACCTCTGATTTTAAGTCGCTGGATGGAAAACGTGTAGGCGTGCTCTTAGGCACAGAACCTGAAATCATGCTGACAGAATGGGAAAATAAGAATGGCATACATACAGAACATGTAAATGTGAATAATAATGATGATGTCGAAAAGAAACTGGCAAATCATGAGATCGACTGTTTTGTATCTCTGGAGGAATCTATCTGGTCTGAACAGAGAATATCATCCGTTACCACGATAGGTAAATCTGGCATATATTTTGCAATAAATAAAGAACGCAGCGATATCAAGACGAAGCTGGACTATGCTATGCGTCAGCTGGAACAGGACAGTCCTTTTTTTAAGGCAGATCTGTATAAGAAGTATTTTACGCTTGATTATATTCAGCTACTTACAGGTAAAGAAAAGGTCTGGGTGGAAGAGCATGGAGGTATCCAGATAGGATTTTTGAACAATGATCCGGCAATCTTTTCCATGGATAAAGAGACTGGAAAACTTACCGGTATGCTGGCGGAATATATCTCCTATGCCAAAGATTGTCTGGGAAATCAGACACTGGAATTTAATATACAGGCATATGATAATTATGACGAAATGATTCAGGCGCTGCAGAATCGTGAGATTGATGTTGCTTTTTATGCCGGCAGAAATCCTGATTTCGCAGAAAAAAATGGCTATGCACTTACAAACACAGCCTGGACCTACAGCCTGATGGCGGTAACTGATGAGAAAAACTTTGATGAGGATAAGGTGTATACAGTAGCTGTGCCAAAGGAAAAAGAAGCCTTGAAACAGTATATTGCTTTCAGCTATCCACAATGGAAGATTGTAGATTATGATTCGCTTGACGATGCTGCAGATATGGTCATCCATGAAAAAGCAGACTGTTTTCTCATGGGAGCAAGCCAGGCGCTGATATATGATAACAGACAAAATTTCAAGAGTTTTCCACTTACAAATACAATGGAGGCATGCTTTGCAGTAAGAGGCGGAGAGGGAAGCCTTTTATCAATACTGAATAAAACCTTAAAGGCTATGCCATCTGATATGCTTACAAGTGCACTTGCTATCTATGACAGTACACCAGATAAGGTTACATTTTTGGATTTTATAAAAGACAATATGCTTGCTTTTATTGTCACGGCAGGATTTTTGTCACTTGTCATCATTGGCATTATCCTGGTACTTTTATGGAAGGCAAGAAAAGCAGAAGCTGCCGCAAAGCTTGCTGCAAATGATACACAAAAGCTTAATGACAAATTGGAAATCGCTCTGAAAAAAGCAGAAGATGCCAGTTTCGCAAAGACCCGTTTCCTTAACAATATGTCCCATGACATCCGTACTCCTATGAATGCGATTCTGGGCTATGCACAGCTTATGGAGGATGAACTGAAAGAAAAGGATTTGCCTGAAATTTCAGAATACTTAAAAAAACTGCAGCAGTCAGGAAATCTTCTTCTGTCAATCATAAATAATGTACTTGATATGGCTCGGATTGAAAGTGGAAGAATGGAGATTGATGAGAACTATGGCATGATTGAAGATATCTGGCAGACCTTATTTGAAATATTTGATGATGAAGCAAAGAAAAAGAATATTGCACTTCATTATACGATAAATGTAGAACATGAGCACATACTGACAGATGTAACAAAGGTAAAAGAAATATTTGTTAATATTCTGAGCAATACCATGAAGTATACTCCATCCGGTGGTTCTGTTATGATAAACATAGATGAATTACCATGCAGTGGGCCTGGATATATGATAGTGAGGACTAGGGTGAGTGATACAGGAATTGGTATGAGTCAGGAGTATCTGACAAATATTTTCGAGGCATTCACGCGTGAGCGGAATACTACAAAGAGCAAAATTGCAGGAACCGGACTGGGAATGTCAATTGTCAAGAAATATGTTGAACTGCTTGGTGGAACAATAGATGTAGAGAGTGAGCTTGGAAAGGGCAGTACTTTTACAGTTACACTGAAACATAAGATAGCGGATGAAAACTATTATGTAAAAAATTATGCTGAAAATCCAGAAACATATAGTGAAATCCTTAAAGACAGGAAAATCCTTCTGGCAGAGGATAATGATCTGAATGCAGAGATTGCTGAGGCAATACTTGAACGTGCCGGTCTTAAGACAGAGCGTGTGGAGGATGGCATTCAGTGTGTAAATAAGATAGAAAAAATGCCGGCAGGCACATATGATATGATCCTAATGGATATTCAGATGCCGAAAATGAACGGTTATAAAGCAACACAGGCAATTAGACGCCTGCCAGATAAGGATAAAGCATACATACCGATCATTGCGATGACAGCAAATGCCTTTGCGGAAGACAGGAAAAAGGCGTTTGATGCCGGCATGAATGGACACATTGCAAAACCCATTGATATTGAGAAACTGGGAGCGGTTATTCTTTCTGTATTGAATAAGCAGGAAAACTTACAGAATGGAAAGAACAACAGCATGAACGCAAACAGACTGCGTTCATGAGCAAGAAGCGAAAGCGGATTGCGAATGTCCGCTTTAATGGATAATAAAGAGGGAATGAATGAACAGAAAGATAGAAAAACTGACAGGAAAACAACTCAGGTAATAGAGGAAGAGAATAAAACAGTGAGAGTCGGGTATTTCCCATATGCCAATTTTCAGGAAGGCGGCTATGGGGAACACAAGCAGGGAGCAGTCCTCTAATATTTTGAATGGGGTTGTCCTTGCGCAGAACTCTGTTTCGGAAAAGAAAATGACCTTGCAGGATGTCCTTGCAGAGTATGCAGGCTTAGGAATTGTGGTTTCATTAGTGATTATTTTTGTACTACTTCTTCTGGTTTATTCCCTTTCAGTAAGCAGAAAAAAACAGATGGAAGCCCTGAAAGAAGCACAGAATGCAAATGCGGCGAATATTGCAAAAACGACGTTTCTGAACCATATGTCCCATGATATCAGGACACCAATGAATGCAATTATTGGATTCACGGATATTGCCATGAAGAAAAAAATCCTTATGTGATGGCAGATGAACTCAGAATCAGGGAAGTATTGCTCAACATTATTCCGGGGACGGTGTTTTTGATTGTGCTACCTTTTCTGCAAAAGTATAACTGACCTTTCCAAGAAGATCAGTTAACCGGTCCGCGCTTGTCAGTCTTTCGGAGGACTGAATGAAATAGTCGGAGAGCTGATAAGTTTCTTCCAAAAGAAGAGAGGCATCTGACATAACGTCACCCTCAGACAATGCCTGTCCGACAGAAGTAAGCTCTTCAAGTGAAAGCAGCTCTTCGTGCAGACAATAGTTGAGGTATTTTAACAATGAATCGGCCGCAGAAACCATACAGCAACGAGTAATGTCAGAGCTTCTGCTGCAGGAACGGCGAGCCATACTCCAGTCAAACCAAATTTCAAAGGCAGTACAATCAGAAATAAAAGTAATAGTAGGAATGAACGTAAAAATGTGATCAGACCGGAGAAATACCCTTTTCCATATGCCATCATTCGAATTGCAGCAAAAATATTAATTCCTGAAAATAGAAAACCAAGTCCATAAACTCTCATTCCGGACACTGCAATAGGAAATACAGGGCTGGATGTATCTGCGAAACAGGATACAGCAACTGGAGTAAGAAAGTAGGTCAGTGCATAAATGATGATCGGAGCTACTTCGAAAAAGCGACGAGCATAGCTTTCTAGTTTTCGGCAAATTCTTATTTTTCGGTCGCCATACGCATAACTCAGAGGTGGTGCCATGCCCATAGAAAAGCCAAAGTAGACACCGATAAACAAAAACTGCAGATACATGATGATGGAAACTGCGGCGACACCGTCTTCACCGGCAAAGGAGAGTGCAGTGCGGTTAAATACGATGGTTGTAACTGCAATAGCAAGTTGATTGACAAATTCGGATGCACCATTTAGCATACAGTGCATGGCTTCCCGTAAGGATAAGTTATGCAAGGTAAATGAAAGATACTTTTGTTTATGGATAAAATAATAAATTCCCATAGAAAATGATAATACCAGTCCAAGAATTGTTGCTAGTGCAGCACCATAGATTCCCATTTGCATTTGTCCGACCAGAATATAGTCCAAAACGATATTCAAAATACCACCGGACAGTGCAGTTATAAAGCTATATGTGGGGGCACCGTCCACTCGGATAAAATATGTAAACAGTTCCTTACCGATTACGACGGGAGCTGCCAAAAGCCACCAACGTGCGTATGTTTTACACCCTGCAATTGTCACGGGGGTTGCACCGAGTATGGTCAGAATTGCTGAGAGATTCGTAAGAATCATCAGGGAAACGAGGCATCCAAGCAAAATAGCTGCAAAAGAGCTGGCAGAAAAGGAGCGGTCTGCTTCCTTTTTTCTGTTTCCTCCAATGTACAAAGCTGTGACAGAGCTGCCGCCGGTAGCAAATACAAGTGCAATTCCGGTCAATACATTTACAATAGGATAAACAATGTTAATAGAAGCCAGTGCATTGGTTCCGACATATGTAGAAACAAAAATACCATCAATAATGGTATAGACTGTGTTAAATAATGATGTTAGATATGTCGGAACAATAAATTTTAATAGTTTTGTGAATCGAACTTCTTTTTCAGAAGCAAAAATTAAAACATTTTCCATAAAAATTTCCTCCCTTGATGGAAGTATAAACCTTAAAGTAGCTTGAAGGTCAATGTGAAAAATAGTATAGTGGATAAATAGTAGTAAGTTTTTAAACCAGGAAGGGAAGAATCATGGATAAAAAATTTCAAATTGGAGAAATAGCCCGTTTTTTTGATATGCCAGCATCTACGTTTAGGTATTGGGAGGATAAGGGGATTTTACATCCCAGAAAGAAAATTGAAAATCAATATCGGGAATATGCAATTGAAGATTTAATGACCATTTCAGATGTCATTTTTTATAAAAATCTTGGGTTAGAGTTAAAGGAAATTCGTGGAATGGATGCCGCAACGCCTGAGCAGCATGGAAAATTATTTTCTGAGAAACTTGTAGAATTGGAACATCAACAAGAACTGCTTGCACGTCGGATGGAGAAATTACGCTATCATATGAAGGCGTTGAAGACATTGGAGGAATTGAAAACACAGATATATCAAGAGTCTGATATTGATACAGCTTGCATTGTATCTTTTGACTTGATTGAAAGGGACAAGCTGCGTCAGTATATTGAAAATCCATATCTTTATTCACGGGTGCAGCATACGCAAACACTTCCACAGGAACAACGTGGGCTTACTATACCAGCGGAAATGAGTTCCTCATTTCCAAAATCCAGTATTCTTTGGCAAAAAAAGGCAAATCGATATGTAACTTTTTTGCTTAGGGAAGAAGTGACAGAGGGGTTTCCTAATAACCTGCACGAACACTTATCACGTATTCAGAAATCATACCGTACTGGTGCAATCATCAGCCGCTTTTTGCTCTGCGCTCAGGAAAACGGAAAGACATATGATTTCTATAAGACGTTTATAGAAATCATATGAAAGAGCAACATTTATAGCAACTGTGAAAGCACTGACCAACTACGAATGACTTAGTGATAATGACAATCTTAATGAATGCATAGCCGATATCATTACAAAGATTCATGATGAACATCCAGATATAGAGAAATACATAGATTATTACACAAACAAAAGAGTTCAACGAAATCTTGGGGTGCTTACACCAATGGAATTCCATGAACGAAAACTAGAAAACGTCGCATAAACAACCCGGTACATAAACTGTACCGGGGAAGAAAAAAATTTCGTTATTTAATTTGTCTACTTGACGGGTAGCACACCAATTAAATCTCTTAAAACAGATGAAATCTCAATCAGAATTTGGAGAAGTTAATGATTATGTGGAATGAATTAGGCATAAGTGGAGGAACCGCAATTGTTATTTTGATCGCACTGTATTTCGTTATCAAATGGGCAGTGAAAAATGGTATTAAAGAAGCCTACAGTGCTATCACTGGAAAGAAAACGTATGAAGATGTCAGAAACGAAAAAGAACTCGGATTTGAGTTAGAAGATAAATAAAAGTTTGGAGAATTGAGAAAATCGTGAGCTGTTGAATGAATTTTTGAGGATTACGGAGGAAACAGTATGAAAAAATGCAAATATTGTGGTAAAAAACTAAAGGATAATTTTGAATTTTGTAACAGTAAATGTGAAAATTGTTATGAAAAGATGATGGATAAAGACAGCCATAAAATCAAGTATTTTATATTAGGCATTATTTTGGGTTTCGTAGTTATGTTTTATGGCATTATTTCTAACAATAATGTCTTCATAATAGGAATAGGAATTATAGTAATGGGTATGGATGTTGTTTTATTGCCATTTACAACTCCCGAAACAATAAATTTTCTAGGATATAAAAAGTCGAAATTTGCAGGAAGAATATCAGGTATATTGCTTATAATAGTTGGAGTATGGATGTGGTTTATTCAGTGATAAATTCTAGTTTGTATAATTGAAAAATTAAAAACGCGTAGACAACTGTGTCTATTAGTGAAAATACGATATTTCTCGCTTTGTGTCGTGTTATTTGCAGATAACAGATTCTATATTTGATGATGAAAGGAGGAGTTGAGGTGGACCAAGTAAAAATCGGGAATTTTTTAAAAAAACTTCGCAAAGAAAAAGGCATTATACAGGAGCAGTTGGCAGAAATATTAAATGTCTCTGGAAGGACCGTATCCAGATGGGAAACCGGAAACAATATGCCGGATATCAGTATTCTTGTGGATATTGCAGATTATTATGATATCAGCATTCCTGAGATTATCAGTGGAGAAAGGAAAAGCGAGATGATGAACGAAGAAGAAAGAAAAATTGCTAAAACAATGTCAGATTATGCAACTACAGAGAAAGAGAAGATTTTTAAGGAAATGAAGCTCCAAAGTGTCATGGGAGTTTGTGCATTGGTTCTATACTGGATTCTGCATGAAACAGGTGCATATATGTATAATGATGTGTTAGGAAAGCTTACCGGTTATTGTGAGACCTTGGTATCTGTGTCAGTCATAATGATGGCAGCATTTACGACAGGATCTTTAAGCAAGGTGCGGAGCAAGAGTAGGAAAGTTTTTGTGTTCGAAAATTTCCCAAAACCTATGCAATTAGTTGTAACTGCAGTTGTTGCTTTTGGTGGAGCTGCTGTGATCAAGCTGGTACTGGTGTATTTTTTCGGCTTATAAGTATTTTCAAATTCGTATTACATACTATGGAAAAAGAACTTTTTGATATTTTCACAGATGCGTGATAATATGATTATAGAAAAAGAGTGCTACCGATAGACGGTTAGTCCGTTTTACTATTTAGAATATCTATCAAAGATAACCGCTTAGTTTTGCAGACAGGGTGGGAATTTGGCAGAGAGAAAAAGAGCCGGGATCTCTGTTTTGGCACGCAGTGTACGGAACAGGGAAAGCCTACTGATGTCTGGGATTGACAGAATCAGAGAAATAACCTATTATAATTACAGAGATAAAGATTTTTACATGGGAAGCTTAGCCTTCCCATATTTTACTTTATAGGAAATGTTCAATAACAGAAAGTTACTCTGCAATATTTTCCTATATTATGAAAAGGATGAGGTTTGTATAATGAAAAAAGAAAAAGGAAATGTCATCGCTCTTCTGCCAATTGGTGTATTTCTCATACTGTATCTTGGTCTGGGAATTTTATTTGAATATATAATGAAGATTCCGATGGGATTTTATAATGTACCGATCGTGGTTGCATTTCTTGCTGCGATTCTGGTTGCCTGTTTGCAGAACAGAGCAGTAAATTTTGACAGGAAACTGGAAATCATGGCACATGGTGTTGGGGACAAAAACATCATTACAATGCTTTTAATCTTCCTGGCAGCAGGATCCTTTGTTGGTGTGGTTGGAAGAAATAGTGCAGAAAGTGTAGCATATTTTATGCTGACACTGATACCGGCAAGATTTTCTGTAGCAGTTTTATTTGTGGTTGCCTGTTTTGTCTCTGTAGCGATGGGGACTTCTGTTGGAACGATTACACTTCTGGTACCAATCGCGGCAGCTGTTTCCAGTGCATCAGATTTTGATCTTGCATTTTGTGTTGCATCGGTTATGGGTGGAGCAATGTTTGGAGATAATCTTTCTTTCATTTCGGATACGACGATTGCGGCATGCAATGGACAGGGCTGTGAGATGAAAGATAAGTTCAGAGAAAACTTCTGGATTGCATTTCCGGCGGCTGTTGCAACTCTGGTCATAATCCTGATTCTGTCGTTTCAGACGGAGATCCAGGGACATATCAGTCAGGATTATCATTTACTTCAGGTGTTACCGTATGTATTGGTGCTGATTGGCGGTATTATCGGAATCAATGTTTTTGTGGTGCTTCTTACTGGAATTGTTTCCGGAGCAATCATCATGCTTGCAGGAGGGCATATCACTCCGGTGGAACTTCTGACCAATATGGGATCAGGCGTATCAGGAATGTTTGAAACCTGTATGGTTGCGATTCTGGTGGCAGCGATGTGTGCCCTGATTCGTGAATACGGTGGTTTTGATGCACTTCTTAACTGGATTCACAAAATTTTCCACGGAAAGAAGGGTGGCCAGCTTGGCATGGGACTCCTTGTCGGTACCATGGATATTGCGACTGCAAATAATACGGTAGCTATCGTCATGGCAAATCCGATCGCCAAAGAGATGGCACAGGAGTATGGAATCACACCCCAAAAGACTGCCTCCTTACTGGATACTTTTTCCTGTATCTTTCAGGGAATCATTCCATATGGTGCACAGATGCTTGTGGCAATTTCTGCAGTCAATGAGTTGGGTGGAGAACTTTCTGCTTTTCAGATCATACCGAAGCTTTTTTATCCAATGTTTCTTCTGCTTGCATCCATTATTACTATAATAAGAAGTGATTCATGATGCGCAGCAGGTGACAGAATACGTGAATGAACTAAAAACAGAAATTTTCAAAAAACACTTGACCTTCCACCTTATGGAAGCTGTATAAAACAGATACAGACAGGGAGTTGAACGATTTCCGGAACTGTCGGGAAAGTAAGAGGTAGCACGATGAAAATCAAACAGGTGGAAGAACTTGTGGGAATCACAAGAAAGAATATTCGGTTTTATGAAGATCAGGGACTCCTGAATGTGGAGCGTGCAGAAAACGGATACAGGGAATATCATCAGGCGGATGTTATCCGGCTTCAGGAGATTAAATTATTCCGCAAGATGGACATTTCCATAGAAGAAATGAAACTTCTCTTCGAAAAAAAGAAAAGCCTGCAAATCTGTTTGGAACAACATCTGAAAGAACTGGATCATCGTAAAGAAGGTCTTTCGAAGATGCAGGATATGTGCGAGCGACTGATCCTGGAACACCGGTCACTGGAATCTCTGAATGCAGAGGACTGTCTGGAAGAAATCGAGCAGATGGAGAAAGAAGGTGCAAAGTTTATGAACGTAAACAAAACGGATGTCCACAATAAGAAAAGAAAAGGAGCAATCATAGGTGCAGCAGTTATGACACTGCTTATGCTTCTTACGATTATAATTATATTCTGGGCAAACATACAGGATCCAATTCCGACAGGATTGTTTTTGCTGTTGGAGGGAATTCCGATAGTGATCATTGTGGGAACGCTCATAGCACTTGCAGGAAGAATGAAAGAAATCGAAGGAGGAGAAGAAGATGAAGCTTCTAAGTATTGAATATATTCCAGGTGTGGATTTTGAGCCACTGGGAATCGTAAAAGGAACTGTTGTACAGACAAAAAATGTCGGCAGAGATTTTATGGCAGGTATGAAAACATTGGTTGGCGGTGAAATCGTAGGTTACACAGAAATGTTGAATGAGGCGAGACAGATTGCCACGAAGCGTATGGTAGATGAAGCCAAAGAAATGGATGCAGATGCGGTGATTGGTGTGAAGTATGGATCTTCACAGGTTATGTCAGGGGCAGCAGAAGTGATCGCTTATGGAACTGCAGTGAAATATAAATAAAAAGATCGTCAGACAGATATAAAAAAGAATACAGAACAGATTGGAGATCTCACATCATAGTCAAAGGTGGTGTGAGATTTTTTTTAATTGAATAGTAATGTATATAATGTTTCGTAAGATATGGGTGATATCTTAGAAATAGGATGAAAACATATGACAAACAATGTATAATAGGAATAATGGATGAATCAAAAGAAATAAAAACGGATGAGGAATTTAAATGGAAGGAAATTTAACAAAAGGTCCTATTTTGAGGACACTGACGAAGCTTGCGATTCCAATCATGGCATCGTCATTTCTTGGGACTTTATATAACATTACAGATATGGCATGGATTGGGCTGTTGGGTTCGAAAGCCGTTGCCGGAGTTGGTGTAGGAGGCATGTTTACCTGGTTTTCACAGGGACTGGCTGCCATGGCTCGAATGGGAGGACAGGTACAGGTTGCACAATGTATCGGTCGTGGTGAAAAAGAAAAAGCACATGGTTTTGCACAGGCGGCGGTGCAGTTGGCTGCTTTTATGGGGATGGCATATGCGCTTCTGTCGCTTGTGTTTACGAAACAGATGGTAGGATTTTTCCAGCTCGCAGATGCGGAGGCACATGCAGCGGCCATGTCCTATACAAAGATTGCATGTGGGTTGATTGTATTTTCCTTTATGACGCTGACGCTTACAGGCATTTATACAGCTCAGGGTGATTCAAAAACACCGTTTCTGGCGAATCTGATTGGACTTGTGACCAATATGATCCTGGATCCGGTCCTGATTCTCGGACCAGGACCATTTCCGAAGCTTGGGGTGACAGGTGCAGCGATAGCAACGGTGACAGCGCAGGCAATTGTTATGAGTATTATGGCCCTTGCAGTTATCATACGGAAAAAAGAAAATGTACTGAAAGGGATTCATCTTTTGGCTAAAATCCCACGCGAATATCTGGGAGGAATCTGCAGAATCGGAATTCCAACAGCTGTTCAGGGAATGGCGTACTGTGCGATTTCCATGGTTCTGACACGAATGGTATCGGGATATGGCGCAGAAGCAGTTGCAACACAGAGAGTCGGCGGTCAGATTGAGTCAATTTCCTGGAATACCGCGGATGGTTTTGCTGCAGCTTTGAATGCGTTTATCGCACAGAATTATGGAGCAGGGAAAATGGATCGTGTAAAGAAAGGATACAGAGCCTCTTTATGGACAGTTGGTATCTGGGGAATATTGATCACGTTCGCATTTGTCTGTTTCCCGCGGCCAATCGCAGAGATCTTTTTCCATGAACCGAAAGCAATTACAACAGCAGTTGGTTACCTGATCATCATTGGCTTCAGTGAGGCATTCATGTGTGTGGAACTTACAACGGTCGGGGCATTGTCCGGACTTGGAAGAACAAAACTTTGCAGTATTATCAGTATTACATTTACCAGTGCGAGAATCCCGCTTGCAATCATCCTTGGGGGCCTTATGGGACTCAGTGGAATCTGGTGGGCTCTTTCTGCAACATCGATTGTCAAAGGAATCATATTCACCTGTACATTTTTCTGGATCACCAGGAAGAGAGGACAAAGCATATGAAAACAGCAAAAAAAATTTTTAAAATTGTTGGAATCATTCTTGGAATTATCATACTTGCACTGATCGGATATATCATTTATTTATTTGCAAGTTATCATCGGATTGAGGATAATCTGCCACTTGAGGTGGAATCCCATGCAGCAGACGCGGAACTTACAACAGAAAAAGAATATTCCGCGCTTACATATAATATCGGATTTGGTGCATATACACCGGATTTCAGCTTCTTTATGGACGGTGGCAAGTTTTCCTGGGCGAAGAGCAAAGACAGTGTGCTAAAAACGGTTCAGGGGGCAGGAGAGCTCGTTGCTTCTTATGATCCGGACTTTGCGCTTATTGAGGAAGTGGACTTGAATTCCACGAGAAGCTATCATGTAAACGAATACACAATCTTGAAAGAATGTCTGGCAGATTATGACACGGTATTTGCACAGAACTATGATTCGGCATTTTTGTTCTATCCATTTACCCAGCCACATGGTAAGAGCAGATCAGGTCTGGCCCTGTTTTCCAGATATCCGGTGACGGATTCTTTGAGAAGACGTTTTCCGGTATCCACATCATTCAGTAAATTCTTTGATCTGGACCGCTGCTACAGTATTTCCAGAGTTCCGGTCGATAACGGCAAAGAATTTGTGATCTTTGAGCTGCATATGTCTGCATATGGAAACAGCGATGCGATTCGCGAAGGACAGATTCGTATGCTGGCTGAGGATATGCAGAAAGAATATGAAGCAGGAAATTATGTGCTTTGTGGTGGTGATTTCAACCATGATCTGAAAGCAGCAGAGGATGACTCTGCAGATAAAGAGTCCTGGGCATACCCTTTCCCGAGAGAAGAACTTCAGGAACATTTTGCGTTCTGCATAGATCAACTGACCGCGCAGGAAAAAAATGACCTTTGGGACAGTGCTCGTAATGCAGATATGGAGTACGTGCCGGGAGTGACTTACACCGTTACATTGGATGGATTTATTATATCTGATAATATAGAATGCGTTTCTTATGAGGACATCAATACAGGATATTCTTACTCCGACCACGATCCGGTATACTTGAAATTCAGACTGAAATAAAATAGCATTCTTATAAAAATAAGAAGGAGAGACATCAGATGAAATTTTTGTTTGCTTCTGATTCATTTAAGGGAACTTTGTCTTCTCCCAAAACAGCAGAATTACTTACACAGGCAGCCCGGGAGATATTCCCGGACTGTGTCTGCGACAGCATAGAAGTAGCAGATGGCGGAGAAGGAACAACAGAAGCAGTACTTTCAGCAGTCAAAGGAACAACAATTCCCTTGAAAGTGCACGGACCTTTATGGGAAGAATTGACATGCAGCTATGGTATGCTGGATGAAAAACGGGCAGTTATGGAAATGGCTGCGGCATCTGGCCTTCCGCTGGTTTCGGATGAGAAACGGGATCCGAGATATACAACTTCTTATGGAACGGGTGAGATGATACGGGATGCTCTGGAGAGAGGATTTCGTGATATTTCCATAGCGATTGGAGGTTCTGCTACCAATGATGGTGGAATTGGATGCATCCGTGCTCTGGGAGGTCGTTTTCTGGATGAAAATGGCGAAGAACTGAAAGGCTGTGGAGGAGATCTCATTAAAATAAAAAAGATTGATATATCCGGACTGAATCCGCTGATCAAAGAATGCAGATTTACAGTTATGTGTGATGTGACCAATCCACTTTGTGGTAAAGACGGTGCAACTTATACATTTGGCCGGCAAAAGGGCGCAACACCTGAGATTCAGGATGAACTGGAAAAAGGTATGTGTAACTATCGTGATATCATCCAAAAGCAATTTGGCATGGATATGGATAACGTAAAAGGTGCCGGAGCTGCCGGTGGCCTTGGATCCGCTTTGATGGTATTTCTGAATGGCACATTGAAATCAGGAATTGAAACAGTCCTTGATCTGGTTGACTTTGACAGACGCCTGGAAGGGGTAGATGTAGTAGTTACCGGAGAGGGAGCTACAGACTGGCAGTCCGTATTTGGAAAAGTCATGCAGGGCGTTGGTATACACTGCAAGGCGCATGGTATACCGGCAGTGGCAATTGTTGGAAGTATGGGCAAAGGGGCAGAAGATATTTTTGAATATGGAATAGAGTCGATGATTACGACTATTAACGGTGTCATGACACTTCCGGAAGCATTGGATCATGCGGAAGAATTGTATCTTGGAGCGGCCAGACGGCTGTTTCGTATGCTGCGTGCAGGAAGGAAACTCTCAGTTGCTGTGAACGGAGTGAACAGTAACGACTCTCATAAGAGGGCAGAGTAATTAATATAGGTTTCCTTGAGGTTGTCAGGCGGTTATGGTATACTGAGTCTAGCAAAATTTTAATGGGGTTTTTATCAAAAAGAGGAGGTTTTTACAATGAGAGAAGTAAAAGCGATCAAGATCAACGTAGCAGATTTTGCTCCATATGGAACATTCTGCAACATGACAGAGCCGGAAGGCTATCCATTACAGGGAGAAATCCATAAGTTCTATCCGGATCGTATTTCCGGAACTAGTATGGGAAGTATTGCATTTTCTCCAATTGCAGTTCGCAAAGATGAGAGGATTATCAAAGCAGCGGAATATCATACAACGACATGGGAAGGAATTGTAGCACTGGATGATGATATGATCATTCATGTAGCACCGGCATCCGGCGGGGTACCGGTTCCGGAACTTGCCAAAGCATTTATCGTACCGAAGGGATGCATGGTCAAGATTAATGCAGCAATCTGGCATCTCTGTCCACTTCCGCTGAATAATGAGGAGCTTCATGCAATGATTATTCTTCCGGAATGCACCTATGCGAATGACTGTACCGTCGTTGATTTCGAAGAAAAAGACTGGTTCAAGATTACCGTATAAGTATAAAAATATATACTAAAAACTCCTCCAGACGAGCTGTTTCCCTAAAGAAAGCAACCGGTATGGAGGAGTTTTATTTAGCGTCAGAGCATTTTGGGGACATTCAATATTAGAAGATCAGATCTACAAATCCGGTAGATACCAGGAACAGGATCAGCATAACGAGCGGTACCACATATCGAATCATAAAGCGATAAAGACCGGCACGTTTGAAGTGTTCGCCATTGCGTTCTACTTCGCCTATGATCCAGTCCGGACCAATTACCCATCCGATCAGAATGCTGGTCAGAAGAGAGATAAACGGCATCAGGAAACTGTTACTGATATAGTCCATGACATCCAGAAGCTGCCCTACAGACCCATTTGGAAGTTTCAGTTCAAAGTACAGCTTGTTATATCCAAGGCAGATTACTACAGCTGTGATCAGAGAATAGATACCGACAGCCCCACACATTTTTTTACGTGGTTTGTGATAAAGTTCCATGCAGTTGGCAACCAGAGTTTCCATAACGGAGACGCAGGAGGTAAGTGCAGCAAATCCCATCATCAGAAAGAAAGCAATTGCTACAGGTTGTCCCAGAACACCCATTGAATCAAATACTTTGGGTAATGAAATGAAGATAAGGCTTGGTCCGGAAGCCATGCCATCTGTGCCAAGAAATACAAATACAGCCGGGATGATCATCATTCCTGCAAGGAAAGCAACGCCGGTATCAAAAATTTCAATCTGGTTTGTTGCTTTGTTCAGATTGACTTCATTTTTTACATAAGAACCGTAGGTGATCATGATTCCCATGGAAACGCTTAAGGAGAAAAAGAGCTGGCTCATTGCATCCAGAAGAATTTCCAGGAAACGCTTCACAGTGAGCCCACTGAAATCTGGCTTTACATAAAAAGCAAGTCCCTCCATACCGGTACGGACAGTTCCGTCTGCATCGGTATGTGTCAGTGTCAGTGAGAAAATCGCGATGATCAGGATCAGAAGAATCAGTCCTGGCATGATGATCTTGGAAAATTTTTCGATTCCTTTTTCTACACCGCGATATACGATCCATGCGGTCAGTGCAAGAAAGACCAGCATAAATACGATCGGTGCAATATCTGATGTGATGAAAGCTGTAAAATATCCATCAGCCGCAGCATCTTTTCCATCAGATATAATATAGGTAACAAAGTATTTCGTGATCCAGCCACCAATGACAGAGTAATAGGTCATGATCAGTGTTGGAACTATAAATGTCAGTTTACCAAGAAATTTCCATTTCGGATTGAGCGCTTCAAAAGCCCTGAGCGCATTTTTCTTGGTTTTTCGACCGATTGCAACATCTGTTGTCAGTAATACAAATCCGAAGGTCAGTACCAGTACCAGATAGACCAGCAGGAATAATCCACCGCCGTCTTTGGCACAGAGATATGGGAACCTCCAGATATTTCCAACACCTACGGCACTTCCGGCAGCAGCCAGAACGAAGCCGATCGATCCGGAAAAACTACTTCCTTTTTCCTTCATTTTCAATTTCCCCCCTACATAAAGTTTAATTAAGGGCCAGAAAATATCTGACCCGATGTCTTTATTTTAACGCAAATAAGTATGTGTGTAAATGGTAGAAGTAGAGAGTTTTTTATATCAGATGTGAGATGACTCCCACCTCTGTAGGTGGTGAGCAACAAAATTATATCAGTGGTGGGATTCAATCTCCCATCTGATATAGCCTCCGGCAGGATTGTAGAGATGCACAGAAGAATATGTCATGCATTGCATGACGTGCATCTCGCAGCAAGAATGCCGAGGGCATTCTTGAACAAAAATATGGAAAGAAATTCTCCGGCACATTCAGTGGAATCGTAAACAATAATTGTGAATACAGACAATATATGGCATAATAAATATAATGTTAATTGTAGATCTTTGGAAGAAAAGCAGGTGATCAAGTGGTTAACAAAGAGTTTTTTGGTGAAGCAAGAATGTAGAATTCAAAAGGGAGATTCCGACTAAACGTGAAAAGTTTTTGAAAGATATCATAAAAAAGTTAAAGGATACCACAATATGAATGACAAGATAAAAGTCCTTTTTCTGGACATTGACAATACGCTTCTGGATTTTGATGCGGCCGCATCCTGGGCAATGGAGCAGTGCTTTCAGAAAGCGGGACTGGAATATAAATCAGAAATGTTTGCTGCTTTTACAGAGGAAAATAATAAGATCTGGCAGCGTATCGAACGCAAAGAACTGACGATGGACGACCTGTTTTATGTGCGCTGGCAGGCAATTCTTGGGCATCTTGGACTGGAGGCTGACGGAGTTGAAATGGAAAAAGAATTCCGTATACTTCTCAACTTAAGCGCTGTACCGGTTGATGGGGCAGAAGAAATTCTTACATATTTAAAAGAGAAAGATTACTGTCTGTGTGCGGCAAGCAACGGACCATATGGTCAGCAGATTAATCGTCTGAAGAAGGTAGATATGTTGAAATATTTTGCGCACTGTTTTGTTTCCGAAAAAGTAGGAGCAGACAAGCCGGGCAAAGCGTTTTTTGATGGCTGCATGAAAGAACTTCCGGGAGTATGTCCGGAGGAATGTATGATGATAGGTGATTCCCTGACTGCGGATATTACCGGTGGCAGGGCTTATGGAATGTCCACATGCTGGTATCTGCCTTCGGTGGAAAAGTATAAAGAAGAAAAATTGAAAAGTGGAAAACCAGCGGACTACATCATTCATGATTTACTGGAATTAAAGAAGATTCTGTAGTAGTTCAAATTGACATGAGAGCACTGGGAGACTTATAATTTATCAGTCAGAAAAGTTATCTGAGAATGAAAGAATTACATATAGAAGGTGAAAAATGTCAACATCTATGACAAAGGGCAGCCCGCTGAAACTAATGCTTCAGTTTGCACTGCCGCTGTTGATGGGGAATCTCCTTCAGCAGACTTATAATATTATTGACGCGGCAATCGTAGGTCAGATTCTTGGTGCTGATGCGCTTGCAAGTGTTGGATCGAGCAGCAGTGTACAGTTTCTGGTTTTAGGCTTCTGTATTGGATGCTGTGCCGGTTTTGGCGTTCCTGTTGCCAGATATTTTGGCGCCGGGGATCATCGTACTATGCGAAATTACATATTTAATGGCGCGGTACTTACAGCAATTATTGCGGCAATCCTTATGATTGCCTGTTCGTTATCCTGTGGACAGATCCTGCATCTGCTTTCTGTTCCGGATAATATTTTTGGAAATGCGTATGCATATCTGATCGTCATTTTTATCGGAATACCATTTACACTGCTGTACAATTATCTGTCCAGCATTCTGCGTTCTGTAGGCGATAGCCGGACACCTTTCCTGTTCCTGGGGTTTTCAGCAGTCCTGAATATTTTCCTGGATCTGTTCTGTATTATTGTTTTGAAATGGGGCTGTATGGGAGCTGCGATCGCAACGATCACAGCACAGGCGATCAGTGGAATTCTCTGTTTCTTTTATATAAGAGGGAAGATGCAGCTTCTTCGCCTGGAGAAAGAAAACATGATCGTGCAAAAGGATGCGGTAAAGGAACTTCTGGGCATGGGACTTCCGATGGGATTTCAGTTCTCGATCACAGCAATCGGGAGTATGGTCATGCAGGCGGCGAACAATGGACTTGGAAGTATTTATGTTTCTGCTTTTACAGCGGCTATGCGTATTAAGCAGTTCCTTCTGTGTCCATTTGATGCGATTGGAACAGCAGCATCTGTATTCTGCAGTCAGAACCTTGGCGCGCGTCAGGCAGACAGGATTAAAAAGGGTGCACTTGAGGCAACGATCGCAGGATGCATTTATGGTTTTAGTGCCGGTCTGATCCTGATTTTCTTCGGAAGACCGCTTTCCATGATCTTTCTGAGTAAAAATGCGACTGCAGTTCTGGATGCTTCAGCCAAATATCTGAGATGTCTTGGATTTTTCTTTGGAATCCTGGGAATTCTGAATGTGTGCAGAATGGTGACGCAGGGGCTGGGATATTCCGGAAGAGCTATTTTCTCAGGTGTTATGGAAATGATCGGACGAGTAATTGTAAGTGTTGGATTTGTAGGAACTATGGGTTATACAGCAATCTGTTTTGCAGATCAGGCTGCATGGATAGCGGCCAGTTGTTATATTGGACCGACCTGCATCTGGTGTATCCGCCGTTCCATTAAATTACTGGAAGGAAAACAGGCATAAAATCCTGAAAAATAAATGAGGAGTAGATATGATCATGAAAGATTACAAAGCAGATGAGGGACTTCAGGGCAATGATAAAATAGAAAAAGCAATTGCCGGGCTTCAAAAAGAAACTACACAGGAGATGCTGGCGCATACACTTACCGTTATCCGCAGACGCATGAAAGATGCTGGTCAGCTTATCATTGCTGTAGAACCGCCCAGTGGTGACGGTCAGCTTCGCCTGGAAGCAGTCAGAACAGAAGATGGTAAGAACTGGTGGGTTGCATTTACCAGTTTTGAAGAGGAACTGAAAGGCGGCGGAAGCGTCAAATCAACGTTTTTGACGGATATCGACAAATTATTTGAACTGACTCTTCAGACAGATGAGATTGAAGGTGTGATTCTCAATCCATGGAACCGTACCATTATGTTGGACAAATATCTGATTGAGATTATTTTGGGAAAAACTGCATAAATTTTTCTATATGACAGATACTATCATCGTATTGCAAAATGAAAGAGAGGAAGCAGGTACGATGATATTAAAAGAAAAAGAACGCACAACGATTGAAGACTTACAGACACAGGAAAAAAGCTGCATTGAGAAATATGGCAGATATGCACAGCAGGCAAAAGATCCTGAGCTGAAAAATCTTTTTCAGACTTTACAGCAAAAAGAACGTGAACATTATGATTCTCTTGACTGTGTGCTGAGAGGAGAAGTTCCGCAGTGCAACTGTAATGACAGTGATGGACGAGATTATCAGCCAAAGGCAACTTACACAGCAATGAGTTCACCGGAGGATAAACAGCAGGATTCATTTCTTGCAACAGATTGTATTGCGACAGAAAAGCTGGTGTCAGGAGAATATAACTCAGAAGTATTTGCTTTTGGCGACAGCGGTGTGCGCAAGCTGCTTGCAGATATTCAGGTAGAAGAGCAGAATCACGCAGAAATGTTATATAAATACAAAATGGCCAATAATATGGCATAAAAAAGAGAGACTATGACTCAGAACAATGAGTCACAGTCTCTTTTTGCATATAGATCCGAGCTGCTAATATAAGAAAAATCAGTCTGCATAATATTCTTTAAGGAATGGAATAGAAAAAGTTCCCATTGCATCTTTGAGATCTTCGATATTTCTTGGACCATAAAGTGGAAGGCAGGTGAAATCACGACAGGTCAGATAACCAAGGACTGCCTGTGTAAGTGAAATCTGATATTCTTCCATCAGTCCGTGAAGTCCTTCGGCAATCTTGAGATTTTCTGGTGTGTAGTATTCAGAATTTCTGACAGCATCAGCACCGCCGGCATATAATTTGTGGAAAAATCCACTGGCTACAGACATATATGGCATGGCCAGATTCTGTGGATTTTCTATATGATATTGCTGCATTTCTTGATCCATGATCTTCAATGTATCGTCTTCAAGAGGTTTCATGGAAGCAGAAGCAATATTAAACAGAGCTTCATTTGCGACAAAACCACGGTATCCTTTGGATGCTGCATAAGCATCGGCTTCTTTCATACGTGCAGTACTCCAGTTGGAGCATGCATAATAGCGAATCTTACCTTCTTTTCGAAATTCTTCCATAACTTCAATTAGTTCACTGGCAGGAATCGCCTCATTATCTCTGTGATAAAAATAAACATCAATATAATCAGTACCAAGCGCGCGGAGAGAAAGTTCCAGATCGTGACGCATATTTTCTGCTGAAATCCGAGAAGCATGCATGTCCGGAACGGCAGGTGTCATATCCGGATGTCCGCCTTTGGAGACAAGAATAATGTCATGACGTTTCCCGCTTTCGCGAAGCCACTGTCCAAGTACACGTTCACTGCGGCCGATTTCAGAAGGAATCCAGTCGGCATATACGCGGGCAGTGTCATAAACGGTTCCGCCCATATCCAGAAAAGCATCAAAAATTCTGAAAGCATCCCCTCCATCCCATTTGATACCGGCATTTACGCAGCCCATTCCCATTGGAGAAAGCTCAAGGTCTGTGTTTTTAATCGTTATTTTTTTCATACTATATCCCTTTCCTGTTATGTGATACGAAAAAGAATCTGTTACGGTGCACATAGCAATCTTAATATAAGTTTATTATAACTATCTTTTAGATACAGGTCAAAGTTTTTTGAAAAATCATTTTTACAAAGATTTTACACGCATGTGATTATGCATTTTACTTTTCTCCCATATAATTGCAATTGTCAATGAGAAATACAAAAATTAAATAAAGCAAAATAAAGAGGAGATTTATCATTATGAAGAAAAAAGTTTTAGCAATCGTTACAGCAGCACTTATTGGAACAACCGCATTCGCAGCAACAGCAAGTGCAGCAAGCGGAACCATTGATGTTATATCCCGTGAAGATGGATCCGGAACAAGAGGAGCTTTCATTGAACTGTTTGGAATCGAAGAGAAACAGGGAGACGAAAAAGTAGATATGACAACAGAAGATGCAAGCATCACAAACAGCACATCTGTTATGATGACAACAGTAGCTGGTGATGAGAATGCAATCGGATACATCTCACTTGGTTCTCTGAATGATACAGTAAAAGCAGTTAAGATCGATGGTGCCGAGGCATCAGCAGAAAATGTAGCAAACGATACATACAAAGTATCCCGTCCATTCAACATCATTACAACTGACAAACTCAGCGATGCAGCACAAGATTTTGAAAACTACATCATGAGTGCAGATGGACAGCAGATTGTTGAAGACAATGGATACATTAAAGTAGCAGATGATGCAAAAGCTTACGAGCAGAGCGATGCGGAAGGTAAAGTTGTAGTAGCTGGTTCTTCTTCTGTAACACCGGTTATGGAAAAACTGAAAGAAGCATATGAGAAAGCAAATGGCGGTAAGATCACTGTAGAAGTACAGCAGAGCGATTCCACAACAGGTATCACATCTGCAGCAGAAGGTATCTGTGATATCGGTATGGCATCCCGTGAACTGAAAGATGAAGAAACGAAAGAAAACCTTACAGCTACTAAGATTGCAAGAGATGGTATTGCAGTAGTAGTAAACAATGACAATGACATTGATGAACTGACAAGTGACCAGGTAAAAGCAATCTTCACAGGTGAAACAACAGATTGGGAAGACCTTGCGAAATAAGTAAGACCGATAGATATAGACTTAAGCAGGAAGCCCGGATTTCCGGGCTTCGTGTATGTCTGGTATTGTATATCAAAAGAAACACCAGTGGTGTTATCTGATGATGAGTATAAGAGAGGAAGAGTCCTGTATGAATAGATTTAAAGAACAGGCCATGAAAATTGTTTTTATGGTGGCTGCCTGTGCTTCAGTCTTGGCAGTATTTCTGATATGTTTGTTCCTTTTTGCCAATGGAATCCCGGCAATTGCCAAAATTGGACCGCTGAAATTTCTTCTTGGAACGGTATGGAAACCGTCTAATGACAAATTTGGAATTTTTCCAATGATCATTGCCAGTATTTATGTAACAGGTGGAGCGATTCTGGTTGGAGTTCCGATCGCCTTATTTACTTCAGTATTTATGGCTCGCTATTGTCCGAAAAAAATCTATCGTCCACTGAAATCCGGAATTGAGCTGATGGCAGGTGTCCCTTCTATCGTATATGGATTTTTCGGACTGGTACTTATGGTTCCACTGATCAGAAACACATTTGGTGGAACCGGAACCAGCTGGCTGGCGGCATCCCTCCTTCTGGGGATCATGATCCTGCCGACGATCATCGGACCTACAGAATCTGCACTTCGCAGTGTATCGGAAAGTTATTATGAAGGTTCGCTTGCACTGGGAGCAACAAAAGAAAGAAGTATTTTTGTGGTTATGCTTCCGGCAGCAAAATCCGGAATTCTGGCAGCAGTCGTTCTTGGTATTGGACGTGCGATCGGTGAAACCATGGCGGTGATCATGGTAGCCGGGAACCAGGCAAGAATGCCAGCCGGACTGCTCAAAGGTCTTCGTACCATGACTGCGAATATCGTAACTGAGATGGGATATGCAACAGGTCTTCACAGAGAAGCACTGATTGCAACAGGAGTTGTACTTTTCGTATTCATCCTGATCATCAACCTGAGTCTTTCTTTACTGAACAGGAGGTCAGAGAATGCAAACTAACGCAGCAGTAGCAGAACCGATGGTGGAAAAAATGAAAAAAAGAAATGAAACATCAGCAGCAGATCGAATTCGGTCTTATCTGCGTCATCCAGGATCAGGTGTACTTGCACTTCTTACGATTGGTGCAGCAGTTGTTACGTTTGCAGTCCTGATTTTCCTGGTGGCTTATATTCTGGTGAAAGGTATTCCATATCTGACACCAAGCTTATTCAGCCTGGAATATACATCAGAGAATGTTTCTCTGATGCCATCACTGATCAACACTTTTATTATGACAGCTTTGTCGCTGGTAATTGCAGCACCACTTGGGATCTTTGCTGCGATCTACCTTGTAGAATATGCAAAAAAAGGAAATAAACTGGTACAGGTGATTCGTATTACAGCAGAAACACTTTCTGGCATTCCTTCAATCGTATATGGCCTGTTTGGTATGCTGTTCTTTGTAACAGCACTTCATTGGGGAATGTCTCTTCTGGCAGGTGCATGTACACTTGTTATCATGGTTCTTCCTTTGATCATGAGAACCGCTGAAGAAGCATTAAAGGCAGTTCCGGATTCTTACAGAGAAGCAAGTTTCGGACTTGGGGCTGGTAAGCTGCGTACAATCTTTACTATCGTACTTCCATCAGCAGTTCCTGGAATCCTGGCAGGAATCATCCTTGCAATCGGACGTATCATTGGAGAAACGGCAGCACTTCTCTATACATCAGGAACAGTTGCTCAGGTCCCGAATCTGATGGGATCCGGCCGTACACTGGCTCTTCATATGTATGTACTTTCCAGTGAAGGTCTTCATATGAATCAGGCATCTGCTACCGCAGTTGTAATTCTTTTATTTGTATTAATTATCAACGGTTTGTCCGGTATGGTGGCAAAACGTATCGCGAAAGGATAACAGAACATGAGTGATAATATCAAACTTTCAATTGAAGATATGAATCTTTTTTACGGAAATTTTCATGCACTGCATGACATCAATATGCATATTCCAGAAAAAGAGATTACCGCTTTTATCGGACCAAGTGGATGTGGAAAATCTACACTTCTGAAGTCTCTGAACCGTATGAATGACCTTGTAGAAGGCTGTAAGATCACCGGTAAAGTAGAACTTGACGGAGAAGATATTTATGGAGATATGGACGTAAACGTTCTTCGAAAAAGAGTCGGAATGGTATTCCAGAAGCCGAATCCGTTCCCGATGAGTATTTACGATAACGTTGCGTACGGACCGAGAACTCATGGTATCCGTTCCAAGGCAAAACTCGATGAGATCGTAGAAAAATCTCTCCGTGATGCTGCCATCTGGGATGAAGTAAAAGACCGATTAAAGAAAAGTGCACTTGGTATGTCTGGCGGACAGCAGCAGAGGCTCTGTATTGCAAGAGCTCTCGCAGTAGAGCCGGAAGTTCTCCTGATGGATGAGCCGACCTCCGCACTTGATCCGATCTCAACCTCCAAGATTGAAGAGCTTGCAATGGAATTAAAAGGAAAATATACGATCGTGATCGTTACGCATAATATGCAGCAGGCGACTCGAATTTCTGATAAAACAGCGTTCTTCCTTCTGGGAGAAGTTGTAGAATTCAGCGATACAGATACTCTGTTTTCCATGCCAAAAGACAAGAGAACAGAGGACTATATTACAGGGAGGTTTGGTTGATTATGGCAACGCATTTCGAACGGCAGCTTGAAGAACTTCATGTACAGATCATTACAATGGGAAGCCTCTGTGAAAAGGCTATTTCACTTTCGAACAGAGCTATCCGCGGTGATAAATGTATCCAGGAAATCTTTGATACTGATAAGGAAATCGACACAAAAGAGCGCGAGATCGAGAACCTCTGTATGCGTATTCTGTTGCATCAGCAGCCGGTTGCAAGAGATCTGAGAGAGGTTTCTGCAGCACTGAAAATGATTTCAGATATGGAAAGAATTGGAGATCAGGCATCGGATATTGCGGATCTTTCCAAGTTCATTGAGGAAAATCATGTGCAGATTCCGGAACTGATCGGCAAGATGGCGGAGATGACAGTCGGCATGGTGACAGAAAGCGTAGATGCTTTTGTCAAGAGAGATCTGGATCTTTGCCGCAAAGTTATTGATGACGATGATCAGGTAGATGATGCATTTAATCGGATCAAAGAGGAGCTGGCAGAGCTTATGTATCAGAATCTGGATGCAAAAGCAGGCCTTGACCTTCTTATGACTGCGAAATATATGGAACGAATCGGAGATCACGCAGTGAATATTGCAGAATGGGTTGAGTATGCAATTACTGGTGTTCACAGAAATAATGAACATCAATTAGGAGGTCATTGATGTGACAAAAAAGATTTTTAAATCAAGCATACTGGTAGCTGCGGCTGTACTGATTTTTGGGATTGCATGTGTTATGGCAATCCTTTATCAGCATTTTGGAAAACAGATCAATACTGAGTTGAAAAAAGAAGCAACTTATCTGGTATATGGTGTAGAGGAGAATGGTATAGATTATCTGAAACAGATCAAAGAAAAAGATGACCGTATCACCTATATTGCGGAAGACGGAACGGTTCTCTATGATAATCAGGCTGATGCCGCAACTATGGAAAATCATGGTGACCGTAAGGAGATTCAGGAAGCACTGAAGACGGGCAGCGGCCATGCGGAACGTACTTCCAAAACCCTGTCGCAGAAAACTTTGTACTATGCATTGCGACTGTCGGATAACAGTGTACTCAGGGTATCCAGTACGCAGTATTCTGTCTGGGTACTTCTTATGGAACTGGTACCACCACTTATAGGCATTGCTGTTGTGATGCTGATTCTGGCAGCAATTATGTCTGTGCATATGGCAAATAAGATCGTGGAGCCGATCAATAATGTAGATCTGGAGCATCCGGAAGAAAATCAGATTTATGAAGAAGTAGGACCGCTTCTCAGCAAGATTTACAAACAGAACCGACAGATCAAGAGTCAGCTGGAAGCAGCCCGACGGAATCAGGAAGAGTTTGGCATTATTACAGAAAACATGCAGGAAGGTCTTCTTGTTATTGACAGTTACACAATGATTCTTTCGGGCAATTCCAGCGCATGGAAGCTGTTTCAGTTAAAAGATCCAAAGATTGGTGACAGTGTGTACTCTCTGAACAGGAATGAAGATTTCCGTCTTTTGATCGAACAGGTACTGAAGGGACAACATGGAAGTGTTCTGCTTCATATGGGAAGTGAAGCCATTCAGATGATCGCAAACCCGGTAAACAGGGAACACAGAGTTGTGGGTGCGGTCATCCTTCTGATGAATGAAACAGAGAAGGTTGAGCGGGAACAGTTACGCAGAGAATTTTCTGCAAATGTATCTCATGAGCTGAAAACACCTCTGACTTCTATTTCTGGATTTGCAGAGATCATCCAGGACGGACTTGTCAAAGAAGAGGACATCAAGAAGTTTGCGGGCAGAATTTATAACGAAGCACAGCGTCTGATCACGCTGGTAGAAGATACGATCAAGGTTTCGCAGCTGGATGAGGGTGAAAATCCATATGAATGGGAGAAGTTGGATGCGTATACAATAGTGAAGGATGTCTGTGGCCGTCTGAGAGAAGTTGCAGAGAAGAAGAATGTACATCTCTATATAGACGGTGGCAAAACGATGCTTACGACGGTGCATCCAATTTTGGATGAGGTGATCTATAATCTATGCGACAATGGTATCAAGTATAATAAAGAGGATGGAACGGTAAGTATTCATCTTCGTGATCTGGGAGAAAATGTGGAGATTCGTGTCAAAGACAATGGAATCGGTATTCCGGGTGAAGACCAGAGCAGGGTATTTGAAAGATTTTACCGTGTGGATAAGAGCCATTCCAAGGCAATCGGCGGAACAGGACTGGGTCTTTCTATCGTCAAACACGGTGTGACATTCCTTGGCGGTACACTGAAGATGGCCAGTGAGATTGGCAAAGGAACCGAGATCACGATGACATTTCCGAAAGAACGAAAGGCAGTTTGAAAGAGCAAAAAAGATGCTGACATGCAATGCACGCCAGCATCTTTTTTGTCGTTAATAACAATAGGCGCCCTCATAGCTGTTGCAGGATTCTTTCTTATGGGAAAGATCCTTGCAGGAGCTGCAGTGATCACAGAATTCCTGCTCATAACAGGTGGCGCAGACACAATTCCCACAGTGGCTGCGGTCATAGGCCGGAGTACAGGTGTAGGGAAGTGCGTCTTTTTTCGCTTTTTCTTCCATATACGATTCACCTCTCCTGAAGTTACCATTCGTTTCGTTCACAGTAACTTACTGATACATTTCTGATACTGATATTATATCGCTGTACTTCAGGAGATTCAAGAAAATAATGATAAAAATTATCAAATTTTCAGAAGAATTTGAATACTCTATTTCGCTTCCCAACGGCCGGAAGCACCGCATGGAAGTACCAGCCCATTGGAAGTTACCGGGAGTCCGATTTCCTGGGAATCGACATGTCCGTCAAATTCTTTCAGCTCTGTAGCCAGCATATAAGTCAGCACAGCCGGAGCAAGTCCTGTAGTATAGGAGTTGATCAGGAAAAACAGCGGATTTGGACTTAAAAGCTTCACACACAGCTTGATGAGCGGATGAATTGCTTCTTCAATCTTCCAGATCTCACCTTTTGGTCCACGTCCGTACGATGGTGGATCCATGATGATCGCATCGTAGTGATTTCCACGGCGGATCTCACGTTCTACAAATTTCACACAATCATCTACCAGCCAGCGGATCGGTGCTTCAGAAAGTCCGGATGCAGCTGCATTTTCTTTGGCCCAGGCAACCATACCCTTGGAAGCGTCTACGTGTGTAACCTGTGCACCGGCAGCGGCAGCAGCCAGAGTTGCACCGCCTGTGTAAGCAAAAAGATTCAGGACTTTGATCGGGCGTCCGGCTTTACGAATTTTATCACCGAACCAGTCCCAGTTGACAGCCTGCTCCGGGAAAAGACCAGTGTGTTTGAAACTGAATGGTTTCAGATGAAAAGTAA
This sequence comes from Blautia obeum ATCC 29174, assembly GCF_025147765.1. NCBI lineage: Bacteria > Bacillati > Bacillota > Clostridia > Lachnospirales > Lachnospiraceae > Blautia > Blautia obeum. The sequence continues at coordinate 3,182,213 of NZ_CP102265.1, read as the reverse complement.
GATCCTTGTAATGAAGATCCCACTGCTGTGGGAGATCAAAGAATTCCCATTCACCGCCGCCCTTTTTGCTTCTGTGGTAGTGAGCATTCATGTTTTTCCATCCACGGCTTATCTTTGGGGTGTCCCAGATCACCTGTGGGTCCGGGCGTACCAGCGTGTATTTTCCCCAGCGTTCAAGTTTTTCACCGCAGGAAGTGTCAATTACTTCGTATTCTTTCCAGTCATTTGCAATCCACATATATGATAACCTTTCTTTGATAACCTGATTTGTATATTCTGCTTATTTAGTATAGGTGAAAGCTCGAAATTGTGCAAGTTTTTTATATTGCTAGGGACTTGACAATCAGTATTTTACCATACTAAAATATACAGGATAATGATTTAGCATAAAAGCTATATCAGAAAATCCATTATAAGATGAATGAATTTTGCCGGACAGTATTCTGGAAGCGGCACGAGGAGGACGAACAATGCAGAAATACAGTGAGATGAGCAAAGAACAGCTTCAGGCTGTCAAGAAAGAGCTGGATCAGCAGTATGCAGAAATCAAGGCACAGGGACTTGCCCTTGATATGTCACGTGGTAAACCGTCAGTTGATCAGCTGAATATTTCCATGGATATGATGGATGTTCTGTCAAGCAGCACAGACCTGAGATGTGAGACAGGCGTTGACTGTCGTAACTATGGTGTAATGGATGGTATTCCGGAAGCCAAACGTCTTCTCGGAGAAATTTCTGAGGTTGATCCGGAACACATTATTATTTATGGAAACTCCAGCCTGAATGTTATGTTTGATACTGTATCACGTTCCATGACCCACGGTGTTATGGGAAACACTCCATGGTGCAAGCTGGATAAAGTAAAATTCCTCTGTCCGGTTCCAGGATATGATCGTCACTTTAAGATCACAGAGTTCTTCGGAATCGAAATGATCAATGTCCCAATGTCACCGGAAGGACCGGATATGGATATGGTAGAAAAACTGGTAAGTGAAGATCCGGCAATCAAAGGTATCTGGTGTGTACCGAAATATTCTAACCCACAGGGATACACATATTCTGAAGAGACCGTTAAGCGTTTTGCAAATCTGAAACCGGCAGCACCGGATTTCCGTATTTACTGGGATAATGCTTACAGTGTACATCATCTTTATGATGACGAAAAAGATCAGGATTTCCTTCTTGAAATTTTGGATGAATGCGCAAAAGCCGGAAATCCGGACATGGTTTATAAATTTACATCTACATCCAAGATCAGCTTCCCAGGTTCTGGTATTGCAGCTCTGGCAGCATCTAAGGCAAACCTGGATGATATCCGCAAATACATTACCGTACAGACGATCGGACATGATAAACTGAATCAGCTTCGTCATGTAAAATTCTTCAAGGATCTTGAAGGTGTTCATGCACATATGAGAAAACATGCAGCAATCCTTCGTCCAAAGTTTGAAATGGTAGAGGCTACCCTTGAGAAGGAACTTGGCGGACTTGGAATCGGAGAATGGACAACACCAAAGGGTGGATATTTTATTTCCTTCGAATCCCTGGACGGATGTGCGAAAAAGATCGTAGCAATGGCAAAAGAAGCCGGCGTTGTTATGACTGGAGCAGGAGCTACCTATCCATATGGAAAGGATCCGAAAGACAGCAATATCCGTATTGCACCATCTTTCCCACCGATTGAAGAGCTTGAAAAAGCGGCACAGGTATTTGTCGTTTGCGTTAAACTTGCCAGTGTAGAGAAATTACTGGCTGAATAAAATTTCATATTTCCGAATGTTAAGGAGGCGCCATGGCGGAAAATAACAAGAGTATGGACAAAGGAAGAAAACTACTGATCGGTTTTATTATTGTACTGCTCCTGCTTACCGCAGGCGCCTACTTTTTTGGAGTTTATTATTTTACCGAGCATTTTCTTCCCGGCTCACAGGTGAATGGTTTTAACTGTTCTTATATGACAGAGAAGGAAGCAGAGAACCTGCTGGAACAGAAGACAGGGGTATATGCACTGGCAGTACAGACCAGAGGAAACGGACAGGAAGCAATCACAGCGGATGAAATTCAATTGAAATATACATCTGACGGCAGTGTAAATAAATTGCTTCACAAACAGAATCGTTTTAGCTGGTTTTTAGCATTCAGCCAGCAAATGACTTATGAGCTGCCTTCTTCTGTGTCTTATGATGAAAGCCTGTTTGAACAGAAAACTGCCAGTTTGAAATGTATGCAGGACAATGTAGAGCCGGTGGATGCGTATATAAAGGAAATCGATGATGGATTTGAAGTTGTTCCGGAAATTGAAGGAACAAAAATAGACCGTGATAAACTGATGGAGGACATCAAAAATGCTGTTACTACCGGCAGGACAGTTGCAAATCTGGAAGAAGACGGATGTTACATAAATCCGACCGTGTATGCAGATGATCTGACAAAAGACTGCCAGCAGATGAATGAACTTACGGATGTTGTGGTTACGTATGATTTCAGCGACCGCAAGGAAACAGTAGATCGGTCTGTGATCAAAAACTGGCTGACAAAGGACGAAAATGATGATCTGGTGCTGGATAAGGCGGTTATTGCAGATTATATTTCGGAGCTTGCGAAGAAGTATGACACTGTAGGCACAGAACGAACTTTTTCTACTTATGACAATCAGGAAATTACGGTATCCGGTGGAAATTATGGCTGGGTGATCGACCAGGAAAAAGAAACAGATGCATTATATCAGGATATCATGGACAAAAAGACAGAAGTACGGGAACCTGTTTATGAACAGGAAGCGCAGAGCCGTAATACAAATGATATCGGATATTCCTATATAGAAATTGACCTTACCCGTCAAAGAATGGTATTATATCAGAATGGATCCCCGATTGTGGATACTGGTTTTGCGGCAAGCAGCAGTACGCCGACAGGTGTTTACAGACTGGGTGACAAGCAGGAGGCTGCTTCTGTAGATTTCTGGATGCCTTTTACAGACAAACTTGGCATTTATGGAGATTCCGGTCTGGTCATTACAGGAACGGATGTGTCAGATGAAACTGGGGATTCTGGCGATTTTGGAAGCTCAGAGGAGAGTGTGGATTTTGGCTCCTCAGACAGCTGGATGAGTACAGAAGGCTGTATAGTGCTGCCGGAAGAGCAGGCGCAGACAATTTATCAGAATGTAGATTCTGGATTGCCGGTAGTTATATACTGATACCAGGGGGAAAAGATCTGAATCCATGTGAGCTTGCTCACAAGTGGATGAGTTAGAATATTATGTGAGGATGATGAGAAAATGAAAATTGTTGTATTAGCAGGTGGAACCAGCACAGAAAGGGATGTTTCAATCGTATCTGGAACAGGAATCTGCGGAGCGTTGAGACAGAAAGGACATCAGGCGATTCTGGTAGATGTTTTCTGTGGTCAGGAAGAGGTAGACTGGGAAGATCCGTTCCCGGCAGAATATGATGTGGAAAAAGCAGCAGCTTATATCAGAGGATTTAATCTGCAGATGGCTGAACTGAAAAAAACAAGAAAAAATTTCTTTGGACCGAATGTCATCGATCTTTGTAAAAAAGCAGATTTTGTTTTCCTGGGACTTCATGGAGCCAACGGGGAGGACGGTAAGCTGCAGGGAGCATTTGATCTGATGGGTATTCCATATACCGGAACCGGATATCTGAGCAGTGCCATGGCAATGGATAAAGGTGTGACCAAGGCAATGTTCCAGATGAGAGGTGTTCCGACTCCGGCAGGTAAGGCCATGAAGAAAAAGGACCGTGTGGAAACTCCACAGGAGCTGGGAATGGATTTTCCGGTTGTTGTCAAGACATGCTGCGGTGGTTCCAGTATCGGTGTCTATATTGTTGATAACCAGGAAGACTACACGAAAGCACTGGATGGTGCATTCACTTATGAAAACGAAGTAGTTGTAGAGGAATTTGTAGAAGGTGTTGAATACACAGTTGCTGTTGTGGACGGTAAGGCATATCCGGTCGTTCAGATCGTTCCGGTACAGGGCTTCTATGATTATGAAAATAAATACAAACCAGGTGCAGTAAAAGAAACCTGTCCGGCGCCGATTTCAGAAGAACTGACAAAACGTCTTCAGGAAGCAGCCGTGGATGGTTATCATGCACTGGAGATGGAGAGCTATGCCCGTCTGGATTTCATTGTGACAAAAGATGAAAAAATCTACTGTCTGGAGGCAAATACGCTTCCGGGAATGACACCGACCAGCCTGATCCCGCAGGAAGCAGCGGTTCTGGGTATGGATTATCCGACACTGTGTGAAGAACTGATCAAAGTGTCTCAGAAAAAGTATGCTTAACAGACGAATATGTACCTGAATTGAGGTAACATATCAGGAGAGGAAATCAGAATGAAAAATCTTACTTTGAGAAATCTTACAAAAGTATGTAATGGCATCTGGCATGGCGACAATGCTCTGCTGGATCAGGAGATTTCTGCAATTACTACAGACAGCCGCAAGATTGAGAAAGACTGTCTGTTTGTGCCAATCGTGGGAGAGAGAGTCGATGCACACCGTTTTATTCCGGATGTGATGACGAAGGGAGCGCTTGCAACACTTTCCGAGCGAGAACTGCCGGAGGCTGACTATGCATATATTCAGGTAGATGCTTCTCTTCAGGCAGTTAAAGATATCGCAGAGTTTTATCTGGAACAGCTGCAGATTCCGGTTGTAGGTATTACGGGAAGCGTTGGAAAGACCAGCACCAAAGAAGTGATCGCATCTGTCCTGAAAGAAAAGTACCGCACTCTGAAAACACAGGGAAACTTTAATAATGAGCTCGGACTTCCTCTTACAGTATTCAGACTTCGTGATGAAGATCAGATTGCAGTTCTGGAAATGGGAATCAGTGATTTTGGCGAGATGGCCCGGCTGACAAAGATTGCAAAACCGGATACCTGTGTGATCACAAACATCGGTACCTGTCATCTGGAGAATCTGGGAGACAGAGACGGAGTCTTGAAAGCAAAGACAGAGATATTCCAGTCTATGAAGCCGAATGGACATATCGTTCTGAATGGTGACGATGATAAACTTATTACGGTCCGTGAGTACAATGGTGTGAAGCCGGTATTTTTTGGCTTGAACAGTGAACGTGATGTGTATGCCGATCAGATTGAAAGTAAGGGCCTGAAAGGGGTTGCCTGCCGTATCCATCTGGGAGAGGATGCTTTTGACGTACTCGTTCCGACTCCGGGAATACATATGGTCTACAATGCCCTGGCAGCTGCGGCTGTAGGACGAATTTATGGTCTGACGATCGAAGAGATCAGGAGAGGCATTGAAAGTCTTGAGACGATTCGAGGACGTTTCAAAATGATCGAGACAGATAAGTTCCTGGTCGTAGATGACTGCTACAATGCGAATCCGATGTCCATGAAGGCATCTCTGGATGTGCTTCATGATGGGGAAGGCCGCAGAGTGGCGATCCTTGGGGACATGGGAGAACTTGGCGAAGATGAAGCTGCACTTCACGAGGGTGTAGGCATACATGCAGCAATATGTGGAATTGATGCATGTGTATGTGTAGGAGATCTGGCTGTTCATATAGCAGAAGCGGCGCGCAAAGCGAATCCGGATTTCCCTGTATATTATGAAAAAACAAGAGAATCCCTTCTGGAGCATCTGAATGATTATGTACAGAAAGGCGATACGATTCTTGTAAAAGCTTCTCATTTTATGAAATTTGAAGAAGTCGTAAAAGCGCTGGAAGAAATGTAACGGATAATTTAAAAAAGAAAATTTTTACGCAGGTGAGCCGGAAAGGTGTTACCTGCGTAAATTTTTGGCAGTTAAGAGGGGAGTTTTGCGAGAATTTGACGAACGATTTTTGTTTCATATAGGACGGGGCAGGTGTAGAATAGGCTTAACGGTAAATATTGTATTCAAGGAGGGACTTATGCTGGAACGAATCATGGACCTGCAGATCCTGCTCTATCTGATGACTGTTCTTGGAACAGCTGGAGCGATAGGGATGCTGGCAGTACACCTTACTTACAGAAGAACCCTGCGAAAGACAAAAGCGACAACAAACCTGAGAGAAAAATGGCTGAATCTGTGGAAGACACGAGATAAACTTCTGAATCGGATGAATTTCCTGGTATGGATTCCATCACTGCTATCTACTGTATGTCTGGGAATGTCGCTTTTTTTTATATCCAGAATCCGTGACAGCAGAGGACTTCCGATGAGCTATCTGTATATAGGGACTGCCGTGCCAATTGTTCTTCTTGTCCTCAGGCAGGCTCTGGATTTTAGCTTCAAAGAAGAACTGGTTATGAATTCACTTTCGGATTATATTCTGCAGGCGCGTTCCTGCAAAGAAAACCCACCGGCCGCCCGTAAATACGAACCGGTGCAGGCAGTACAGAAAACAGATCCGGTATTCAAAGAGGAAATGGTGGAGCGGATTGCTGCAAGTATCCGACAGACTGCGGCGACAGGAAGTCATTTCAGCAAGATGCTGAGTCCGGAGGAGGAAGAAATCATGAGAGAAATCATCCGGGAGTTTATGGAATAACCAGGATATTTCTTGTAGAGTCGGGAAGGATTTGTTATACTTTCGATGTAAAAAGTGGTCACTGTGGAAATCGAAAGTAACCAAAAGAGATTACGTAGGAGAGAAAAAGGCCGGAAGTATCAGACCTTTTGTAAAAACGATATGAATAAAAAAAGAGTTATATGGATTGAGCTGCTTCGTGTCATGGCGTGTATTGGAGTTATTGGCATTCATGCAGGCTCACAGCATTTTCGTGATATGCCACTGGATTCGTCTGTATGGGCGGTTTCAAACTTTTATCACGGGATCAACCGGTTTGCAGTAGCATCTTTTATTATGATCAGTGGATGTCTGTATCTTGACAGTAAGCGGACATGGAATCTCAGACGTTTGTGGAAAAGAAATATTCTGCCGATAGCTGCAGCATATATTTTCTGGCAGATGTTTTACGCAGTATACAGGATTATTACAAATGGAACGCTGGCGAAGGGCAGCAAAGCAGCTCTGGTCAAATTTATGGTATATATCAGTAAATCGTATTTCCATCTCTGGTATCTTCCAATGCTGATCGGACTTCTGATCATCACACCGATGCTATGGGAAATTGTAAACAGTGCCAGGGGAAAACAGTGGGAAGAGTATATGATCGTACTGTTTCTGGTGTTTCAGATCCTGCCATATACAATAAATTATTTTCCACTTCCATGGAAGGACCATATCATGGATATTCTGCAGACCGTGCAGCCGGAAATGGTTACCGGTTACATAGGATATTTTATACTGGGGCATTATCTGTCTCATTATGAGGTATCAAAGAAACTGGAATATCTGGTTTATGTACTGGGGGTAATATTGATTTTGGCAGCGATCGGCTTGTGTTACATCAGCTCACAGAAATCAGGAAAACCAATACAGTCATTTTATGAGAACTACACACTGGCAGGATTTTTCTGGGGAAGTTCGTTTTTTCTGTTTTTCAAAAACCATGTATCCAAGATCAAATGGAATGAAAAACAGGAAAAGAGGATCTGCTATCTGGGAAGCTGCACTTTTGGAATCTATCTGATCCATGCGCTTATCAGAGATATTCTTCACAGAATAGGAATTGACAGTATGATGATAAGTAATACTGCAATTGCGATTCCGCTTCTGATCACAATGATTTTTGTACTAAGTCTTGCTGCAGTTATGATCATTAAAAAGATTCCGCGAGTTAGTAAGTGGATCATATAAGAGTAGATATGTAAATAAAATAGAATCATTACTTCACAATAAAAAATCTGCCGGGGACAGGAGATGCCTGAACTTCGGCAGATTTTTTTAATCTTCTTCGATCACCTGGATTTCAAGATAATCAAACTCGATATGTTCAATAAAACTGTCCTGGCGAAATCTGGTCTTTGAATGGCGTTTGAAATCAGAAATATTACTTTCCAGCCAAATTGGGTTCTCCAGGTCAAAATCATAGCAGATTTCCTGCAGGGCATGAAAAATTTTGTGTGTTCTTGTATCTTCCGAGTCATCATCAATAACCAGATCTTTTAGCATGTGGTTGTCTTTCCACATTTTTCCCCATAAACGAAACATAATGCTGTACCTCCTGTAAGAAGTGATTTTATACTGAATCAGCAAAAACAATACTTTAAGTATAGCTATTCTTTATAGAGAAGTAAAGAAAATTTATTGCAGATTTTAGCGAGATAAAGTATAATAGTATTACTGTTCGCAGGTAGTATCCCGCGAGATGTTTTGCCATTATTCATGGCATAAATCGCAGAGCGGTAGATGCGTGATTTTTATGAATGGAGGAGTTACAATGAAGCTTTATGACAGTGGTATTTATCTGGTAAATGGCCGTGATATCGTAGAAGAAGAGAACATGACACAGCCGGTTTCCAGAGAAGAAGCAGCCAGAAATACAATGGCTTATGGTATCCTGGAAGCACACAATACTTCCGGAAATATGCAGAAACTGCAGATTAAATTTGACAAGCTGACATCTCATGATATTACATTTGTAGGTATTATTCAGACAGCACGTGCTTCAGGACTTGAGAAATTCCCGATTCCATATGTACTGACCAACTGCCACAATTCTCTTTGTGCAGTAGGTGGAACGATCAACGAAGATGATCATATGTTTGGACTTACCTGTGCCAAGAAATACGGTGGAGTTTATGTACCACCTCATCAGGCAGTCATCCATCAGTTCGCACGTGAAATGCTTGCCGGTGGCGGTAAGATGATCCTTGGTTCCGACAGTCATACTCGTTATGGTGCACTTGGCACCATGGCAATGGGTGAGGGTGGTGGAGAGCTTGTTAAACAGCTTCTTTCCCAGACCTATGATATTAATATGCCGGGTGTTGTAGCAATCTATCTGAAAGGGGAACCGCGTCCGGGTGTAGGACCACAGGACGTTGCACTGGCAATTATCGGTAAAGTATTTGCCAACGGCTATGTGAAGAATAAAGTTATGGAATTTGTAGGACCTGGAGTAGCCGGTCTGAGTGCAGATTTCCGTATCGGTATCGATGTCATGACGACAGAGACTACTTGTCTTTCCTCTATCTGGCAGACAGATGAGACGATTGAAGAGTTCTATGAGATCCATGGCAGAAAAGAAGATTATAAAGAACTGAAACCAGGTAAGGTAGCTTACTATGATGGATGTGTAGAAGTTGATTTAAGTGAGATCAAACCTATGATCGCCATGCCATTCCATCCGAGCAACACATATACCATTGATGAATTGAAAGCAAATCTTTATGATATTCTGGATGATGTTGAGAAAAAAGCGCAGATCAGCCTGGATGGTAAAGTACCTTATACACTGAAAGACAAAGTGATCGACGGACAGCTTTATGTGGATCAGGGAATCATTGCAGGATGCGCGGGCGGTGGATTTGAAAATATCTGCGCAGCAGCAGATATCCTTCGTGGTGCAAGCATTGGAGCTGATGCATTTACACTCAGTGTTTATCCGGCAAGTACTCCGATCTATATGGAACTTGCTAGAAATGGAGTCCTGGCAGATCTTCTTGAAACAGGTGCGGTTGTTAAGACTGCATTCTGCGGACCATGTTTTGGTGCAGGAGATACACCTGCAAACAATGCGTTCAGCATCCGTCATACCACCAGAAACTTCCCGAATCGTGAAGGCTCCAAGGTCCAGAATGGACAGATTTCTTCTGTTGCACTTATGGATGCAAGATCTATCGCAGCAACAGCAGCAAACAAAGGTTTCCTGACATCCGCGGAAGAATTTACCGGAAATTACAGACATCAGAAATACTTCTTTGATAAGACTATTTATGAGAATCGAATCTTTGACAGCAAGGGTGTTGCAGATCCAAGTGTAGAAATCCAGTTTGGCCCGAATATTAAAGACTGGCCGGAGATGCCGGCACTGGCAGAGAATCTGGTGCTTAAAGTGGTATCTGAGATTCATGATCCGGTTACTACGACAGATGAACTGATTCCGTCCGGAGAAACTTCTTCTTTCCGTTCCAATCCACTTGGACTGGCTGAGTTTACTCTTTCCCGTAAAGATCCGGCTTATGTTGGACGTGCAAAGGAAATTCAGAAGGCAGAGAAAGCTCTTGAAGCAGGTGAGTGCCCGGCAGAAGCGGTTCCGGAACTGAAACCGGTTATGGATGCGATCAGGGCACATTTTTCTGATGTCAGCAAGGAGAATATCGGCATCGGAAGTACGATCTTTGCGGTAAAACCTGGAGATGGTTCTGCACGTGAGCAGGCTGCATCATGCCAGAAAGTTCTTGGTGGATGGGCAAATATTGCCAATGAATATGCAACCAAACGTTATCGCTCCAATCTGATCAACTGGGGTATGCTTCCGTTCCTGATTCCTGCAGGAGACCTTCCATTTGCAAATGGAGATTACCTTTTCTTACCACAGGTTCGCAAGGCAGTTGCAGACAAAGTGGACAGTATTACAGGATATGTAGTAAAAGCAGATGGACTGAAGGAATTTCAGGTAACACTTGGAGAACTGACGGATGATGAACGTGAGATCATTCTGAAAGGTTGTCTGATCAATTACAATAGAAGATAGTGTGATGTAATATAATATAATATTAATAAAGACGACAGGGTGTTTTCCATACAGTCCCGCAAATACCATTGCGTCTGCTATGTGATACATGCGCTTATGATCTGCCAGTCGCTCGAACTCGCTTACGCTCAGACAGCGAGCTTGGTGGCAGAAGCTAAGCCTGTATCACATGACGCAGTACTCATGAGTATTTGTGGGTTCTGTATGGAAGATACCCTGTCTGTTTATTAGCATGGGGAAAGATGAGAATGGCTGGTATGTGGAAGATAGTATAAAATCGTAAGATGATAGAGTTGTCAGAAAATAATATATAATATAAAAAATATACAATATAACAATTCGGTAAATGATAAGATAAATAATAATTACAAGAAATATATAAAAATGTGTTGACAAATATGCGGTGTGGTGTTATTATAATGACATCAAAAGAAAAGAGAGAAAATAAAACGAAGAAGTAACAAATTTAAAAATCATTCAATTCATAGCATATATATAAATGTTACATGAAAAGGATGAAATTAAATGAAAGGGTAAAGGTGATACCGTTGGGAAAGTAGTCAATCATTTTCAATATGAGAAGTGGCAGAAATCAAGTTTCCTGCAAGAAAGACCTGATACATAAATTATCCATTATTTAAATCAGATTATCGGAATACATTCGGAAGAGAATATTAAATATATTACCTGGTGAACAGGACTTTCAGAAAAAGGATAATCTTTATAAACGTATTACAGGTATATAGAATTGATTACTCATATTGAATAACTGTCACAAACCTGATATAAAGATTTTTGAATCTGTGTAAAGAAACATTTTCAAATATTGCGATCCATAAACGTGAGTTATATGAATCAAAGCTTTACATCAGAAGAATATCTTCTCACAAAAGATATTAAACAGAAATAACAGAAACCTTATTCCCGAAGAAAACAGTTTGAAATTTAAGAAGTTAAGTTTGAAGCTGCTCTAGTCTGACGGAAAAGATTTCAGAGATTATTTCAAAATGGAATTATAATCCGTAAATTATAATTTCGACTCTATGAACTTTCTAAATGAATCGAATGATAAACATCATATCGTTTATGAGCAGGAAATTAAATGAACTGTAACCGAATAAAGACACGATATAATATATATAATAAAAACTGAATACAGAAGATTGAAGGAAGTATACTATAAGAGGTATCAGAGGATTTCAATCAGCAAACAAGACGAAAAGTTTTGAAAGAACAAAGAGGTAAATTAAAATTGAATATTGAAGATTGTTAAGACGGTCATCATTTCAGGATTATGAAAAGTAATTGTTAAGAGAAGTGATGACCGTCTGACTGTTGTATAAAAAAGTTTTTTACGATATACTCTCCATAGAAAGTGCGAAAGCATAAAAGGGAGAGCTTTTTTTATGTGGAATAATAAGAATAGTATAGAAGATATGATCATATTTGAGGATAAAGACATTCTGGTATGCCATAAAGCTGCGGGTATTGCAGTTCAAAATGCACGAATTGGAGCTGCAGATATGGAAAGTTCTTTAAAGAATTATCTGGCTTTAAAAAATACGGAAACAGTTCCTTATCTGGGAGTTGTGCACAGACTGGATCAACCGGTTGAAGGGGTTCTGGTATTTGCAAAGAATAAAAAAGCAGCAGCTGGTCTGACGAGGCAGATTACAACGGGAAATATTGTCAAAGAATATCTGGCAGTGACAGACAGGATGTCGGAGAAACACCAGGGACGACTGGAAGATTATCTGATAAAAAATGGAAGAACCAATACTTCTGAAGTAGTAACATCAAAGACGAGCGGAGCTAAAAAAGCAGTTTTAGATTATGAGGTTATACATCAAATTTCAGATGAGAGGACAGAGAGCGGAAAAAGAATCCTTATAAAAATTCATTTGGAAACCGGTCGTCATCATCAGATACGTGTACAGATGGCGCATGCAGGAATGCCGCTTCTTGGTGACCGTAAATATAATCCAGGAGAGATATCTCAATTACCACTTGGATTGTGTTCCTGTCATCTGATATTTCGTCATCCGATTACCGGAAAGAAGATGGAGTTTCAGGTAACTCCGAATGGAGAAAGTTTTGCAGGTTTCCCAAATCCGTGATTTTAAAACTGGTAAAATTGCCGTATTTTCCTCTAAAAGATGAAAAAACTATGAAATCTATAGACGCAAAAAAGAAAATGTGTATAATGTAGAAAGATAACGGTAACAGAGCGCATTTGTATAAAAATATATTCAGAAAAGAGGAAAATACGATGAAAAAAGCAGCTGTTGTGGTGCTTCTTCTTGCAGGTGTGGCTGCAGTGGCAGGAGAAGCCGGTATAATGGATGGCTTTGGTAATTTTGTTGCGGATGTGCAGGCAGAAGATGAACTGCCGGATAACGAGAAAGCTCAAAATGAATCAGAAGAAGTAACAGGTGAGGAAGAGGACAGTGCATCCAAGATAGATACTTCCATCACAATTGGGACAGGGAGCAGGATTGCTGTTGTAAGCAAGGCTACAGATGGAGAATACTGGAAACTTGTTCACCGGGGCATGGAAGATGCTGTGAAGGATATCAATACAGCATATGATTTTTCTTCTGATGATGCAGTCACTATGACATTTGAAGGACCTTCCGATGAACAGGATGTAGAAACACAGATCAATACGCTTGATGCGGTAATTGCGGAGAATCCAACGGTTCTTTGTATGTCTGCAAGTGACATTGAATCCTGTCAGGCACAGCTTGAAGCAGCAAGTGAAAACGGAATTCCGGTCGTAGTATTCGATTCTAATGTTAATGAAGATGAACTTGTGGCAGCATTTCGCGGAACCGATAATACATATGTAGGAAAGCTTGCCGCAGAAAAACTGGCAGACGCTATTGGCGGGTCTGGTAAGATTGCAGTATTTTCTGCCCAGGAAAAGACAGAAAGTTCCCAGAAACGAGTGGAGGGATTCAAAGAAACCCTTATGGAGTATCCGGATATTACGATCGTAAGTGAATTGTATACAGATAAAGTAGATGATATGGAAACTGCAATGGCAGATGTACTTAACAGATATCCGGATCTGAGCGGAGTGTTCTGCACAAATGAAGATGTTTCAGATCTGTATCTTGGTCTTGATAAGGGAGAGAAGGCTCCGGTTATGGTTGGAGTTGATGCGACGACTGTTCAGCAGAAAGCGATTGCAGATGGACAGGAACTTGGAACAGTATCACAGGATCCATATGCTATAGGATATCAGACGATCATTGCGGCTGCACAGGCAATGTCCACGGATGTTCAGAAGGCTGCGGAAGTAGAAAAGAATGTTCTTCTTGAGCCAGAATGGATTGATGCATCAAATATCAGCGATGAGACCAACAGTAATTATCTTTATTCAAAATAATATATGATAATGGCAAAAGGGTGTCATAAATAGTTTTCAACTCCGGCAAGGACAGTTCACATTGAACTGTCCTTGTGTTATAATAGATAAGATTCGACGAAAATGTAATGAATCGGATTTAGAATGGAGGAAATTTTTTTGAAAGAAAGAGAAACATTTGGCTCAAGACTTGGATTCATCCTGGTTTCTGCAGGGTGTGCAGTAGGTCTTGGAAACGTATGGAAATTCCCATACATGACAGGAAAATATGGAGGAGCTGCTTTTATCCTGATCTATCTTGTCTTTCTCGTTCTGCTTGGCCTGCCAATTCTTGTAAGTGAATTTGCAGTAGGACGAAGCAGCAGACTGAGTACGGCAAGAGCATTTCACAAACTGGAGCCGGAGGGTTCCAATTTCCATAAGTACAGCTATATGGGAATGATCGGTAATTATATGCTGATGATGTTTTATACCATGGTAGCAGGATGGATGATGTACTACGGTTATGTTATGGCGACCGGGAAACTGAGCGGAGCTTCTTCTGATGAAGTGAGTGGCTTTTTCTCAAACCTGATGACATCTACCGGAACAATGACCGGCTGGATGATCGTTGCAGTCCTTCTTGCCTTTGGTGTTTGTTCTTTGGGACTTCAGAATGGAATTGAACGTATCACAAAGGTTATGATGATCTGTCTTCTGGCACTGATCGTGGTGCTGGCTGTTCATTCTGTAACGCTGGACGGAGCGATGGAAGGTGTTAAATTTTACCTTGTACCAAACCTCGACAATATCCGTGCGGCAGGTCTTGGAAACGTGATCTTTGGTGCGCTGTCACAGGCATTCTTTACTTTGAGTATCGGTATCGGTGCGATGGAGATCTTCGGAAGCTATATGGGAAAGGAATGTACCCTTGCAGGAGAAAGTATTAATATCCTGATCCTGGATACATTTGTAGCACTGATGGCTGGTCTTATCATCATTCCGGCATGTTTTGCATTTAACGTAGAGCCTGGTGCGGGACCGGGACTTGTATTCATCACTCTGCCAAACGTATTCAACCAGATGGCAGGTGGAAGACTCTGGGGAGCTCTGTTTTTCCTGTTTATGTCCTTTGCGGCACTGTCTACGGTTATTGCAGTATTTGAGAACATTCTGTCCTTCGCAATGGATCTGTGGGGCTGGAAACGTAATAAAGCAGTTTTATTTAATATCGTTCTGCTCATTATTCTTTCCATGCCGGCAATTCTTGGCTTCGGACCATGGTCCGGAATTCAGATCCTCGGTGAAGGAACAAATATCATGGATCTGGAAGATTTTATTATTTCCAATAATATCCTGCCACTTGGTTCAGTAATCTTTGTAATCTTCTGTGCATCTAAGAATGGGTGGGGATGGGACAACTTCATTAAGGAAGCCAATACTGGAAAGGGAATAAAATTCCCGACATGTATCAGAAATTACATGTTGTGGGTAATTCCGGTCGTTGTAGCGATTATTTATCTGAAAGGTTATTATGATATGTTCCAGCCGAAAGGAAATACTTATCTGATTCCATGGATGATCGTGGGCATCGCAATGCTGATATTGGTAGGATGGATCGTATTCGGACATAGTAAGAAAAACAAGAAGTAAGAAATAAGAGGGGGCATAAATTATGATAGCAGAAAAAATGAAACCTTTTGTACAGAACAATTCAGCAATTCGTATGATGTTCGAAGAAGGAAATCGTCTCCGGGCAAAGTATGGTGCAGACAAAGTCTATGACTTCAGCCTTGGTAACCCAAGTGTTCCAGCACCGGATTGCGTACGCGAGGCAATCATAGATCTTGTAAACAACGAAGAACCGACTGTTCTCCACGGATATATGAGCAACGCAGGCTTTGAGGATGTCAGAGAAACGATCGCGCAGTCTCTGAACCGCCGTTTCGGGACAGCTTTTTCTGCACATAATCTGATCATGACAGTTGGTGCTGCCAGCGGTCTGAATGTCATCCTCAAGACGATACTGAATCCGGGCGAGGAAGTGATCGTTTTTGCACCGTACTTTCTGGAATACGGTGCATATGTACGTAACTATGACGGTAAGCTTGTGGAAATCTCTCCTAATACAGAGACTTTCCAGCCAAATCTGAAAGAACTGGAAGAGAAGATTACAGCCAATACCCGTGCAGTGATCGTAAATACGCCACATAACCCGACCGGTGTTGTTTATTCTGAGGAGACGATCAAAGAACTTGCTGCGATCCTCGAGAAAAAACAGCAGGAGTTTGGTTCTGTGATCTATCTGATTTCGGATGAACCGTACAGAGAACTGGCTTATGATGGCGTAGAAGTTCCATATCTGACGAAATATTATAAGAATACGGTTGTAGGATATTCCTATAGCAAATCTCTGTCTCTGCCGGGAGAGCGTATTGGATATCTGGTCATCCCGGATGAACTGGAAGACAGCGCAACAGTCATCACAGCAGCAGCAATTGCAAACCGTGTACTTGGAAGTGTTAATGCACCATCCCTTATGCAGAAAGTTATCCAGAAATGCGTAGATGCAGAAGTGGATGTGGCTGCTTATGACAGAAACCGTCTGGCACTTTACAATGGCCTTAAAGAATGTGGATTTGAATGTATCAAACCACAGGGCGCATTTTATCTGTTTGTGAAATCTCCGGTTGCAGATGAGAAGCAGTTCTGCGAGGCCGGTAAGAAATATAATATCCTGATGGTTCCGGGAAGCTCCTTTGCCTGCCCTGGATATGTAAGACTGGCATATTGTGTATCTTACGAGACGATTCAGAATTCTCTGCCTGAATTTGAGAAGCTGGCAGCAGAGTATGGGCTGTAGGAAGCCGGAATGTACAGTACACGAATTTGTAAAATGTATAATAGAAATTTATAAGAGTAAAAACAGATAAAAAAGACGCAGGAGCTGACTTTTTTGGTCATGCCCCTGCGTCTTTTGCAGTGCATATCGAGGAAGCACCGGTGGTGCGCTGGTCAGATCTTGTCAATTTTTTTACGGATATCCAGCATTTTCTGATCGAGCTGTGTGATCACAGAAGCACACTGCTGTAATTCTTCATTGATCACTGCTGCCTGCTTTTGTCCGCGTTTGTAACGCAATTGATGGTCGAGGTTGGCCCAGTAATCCATGGCAGCAGTTCGAAGCTGCAATTCCAGTTTGATCCACTGGTTTTCTTTCTGGAATGGAATTGCAATTTCCAGAATCAGATGAAGGCTTTGATAGCCGGATTTCTTTGGCTGCTGTACATAATCTTTGATTTTCAGGATATGGATATCCTGTTGTTTTTCGATCAGGTCAGCCACTTTGTAAATATCATCTACATAAGCACATACAGCACGAACACCGATCAGGTCATTGATCTTTTCCAGTGCCAGATCAAAATTCAGCTCCAGTCCTTTTTTCTGCATTTTTTTGCAGACACTGTCATAGCTTTTGAGTCTCCAGGTTTTCATCTGAATAAAATTCCGTTTATATTTCATCAGCAGAAATGTGTTGATGATGTCGAGTTTGGTCATCATAAGATTGATGGCACATTGTCCTTTAATGCTAAATTCACTGTCGGTCAGCATGCTCTTAAGAAGTTCTTTCTTTTTCAATTTCTGTCTTTCTTCCTCTAATTGTATCAGTGTAAATGTTTCTGTTGCCCGTAATGCATTTCCCGTTCCCATTAGAATACTCCTCCAGTAATAAATCTGTACGTGATTTGCGTTAAATCAAAGTTAAACAGTCGCGTTGCCAGCGTTAGCTGGAATGCAACCCGTGTGCGGGAATCTTGATTTGGATTTCTGTTTCCCATCATTTAATCTATGAAAAGGGGTGGAGAAATATGACAGGAAAAAATAGAAAATTTTGTTATGAAAATCACAATCTTATGAGCATGAAATCGAGGAAACAGACTTTGAAAACAGGTGTATATCAAATTTTTTGCCTGGGAATTAAGAGGAATGATGAAAATACGGATTGTATAAAATGCTGATTAATGGCGAAAATGTAAGAAACAATTTGTTTGAAATTTTAACAAAATACAGATTGACAAATGATTAACGAACCCGTATAATAAGCGCATATCAATCATTGATAAATAATTAACGTTAATAAATTGACGGAATTGTTTATCGGACTAAAGAATAAGGCTCATATCATAACAGAAAAACAGGAGGATTCACAAATGGCAAAGAAAGAAACCCACATCCCGGCAATCATTGATACTCCGGAAGCACTGGAAGCAAAGATCGCTGCGATGAAAGAAGCACAGAAACTTTTCGCCACTTATACACAGGAGCAGGTAGATAAAATCTTCAAAGCTGCTGCAACTGCAGCTGATAAAGCACGTATCCCGCTTGCAAAAGCTGCTGTTGAAGAAACTGGAATGGGTATCGTTGAAGATAAGGTCATCAAAAATCATTATGCAGCAGAATATATCTACAATGCGTATAAAAACACCAAAACCTGTGGTGTTCTTGAAGAAGATCCGGTTTATGGAATCAAGAAGATTGCGGAGCCGATCGGTCTGATCGCGGCAGTTATTCCAACTACAAACCCGACTTCCACAGCAATCTTTAAAACGCTGATCGCGTTAAAAACCAGAAATGCGATCATCATCAGCCCACATCCTCGTGCAAAAGGAAGTACGATTGAAGCTGCAAGAGTTGTTCTGGAAGCTGCCGTAAAAGCAGGTGCTCCGGAAGGCATCATCGGATGGATCGATGTACCGAGCCTTGAACTTACAAATCTTGTAATGAAAGAAGCTGACATCATTCTTGCAACAGGTGGTCCTGGAATGGTTAAAGCGGCATATTCTTCCGGAAAACCGGCACTTGGAGTTGGCGCCGGAAACACACCGGTTATCATTGATGACACTGCAGATGTTCGTCTGGCAGTAAACTCTATCATTCACTCCAAAACATTTGATAATGGTATGATCTGTGCATCCGAACAGTCCGTAACAGTTCTCGAAGGTGTATATAAAGCAGTTAAAGAAGAATTTCAGTACAGAGGATGCTACTTCCTGAAGAAAGATGAGATTGAAAAAGTAAGAAAAACAATCCTGATCAATGGTGCACTGAATGCCAAGATCGTTGGACAGAAAGCTGCTACGATTGCAGAGATGGCAGGCGTTACAGTTCCGGCAGAAACCAAGATCCTGATCGGTGAAGTAGAATCTGTAGATATCAGTGAAGAGTTTGCACACGAGAAACTTTCTCCGGTACTTGCCATGTACAAGGCAAAAACATTCGACGAAGCGATCGCAAAAGCAGAACAGCTTGTAGCTGACGGTGGATATGGACATACCTCTTCTCTGTATATCAATGTGAATGAGAAAGAAAAAATGGCAAAACATGCAGCAGCAATGAAGACCTGCCGAATCCTGATCAATACTCCATCTTCTCAGGGTGGTATCGGAGATCTTTACAACTTCAAACTCGTACCATCTCTGACACTTGGCTGTGGTTCCTGGGGTGGAAACTCTGTATCTGAAAACGTTGGTGTGAAACATCTGATTAATATCAAGACTGTTGCTGAGAGGAGAGAGAACATGCTCTGGATGAGAACCCCGGAAAAAGTTTACTTCAAAAAAGGCTGCCTGCCGGTTGCTCTGGATGAGCTGAAAAATGTGATGGGCAAGAAACGCTGCTTCATCGTAACAGACTCCTTCCTGTACAAGAATGGATATACAAAGAAAATTGAAGATAAACTGGATGAGATGGGAATTGTTCATACATGCTTCTCTGATGTAGAACCTGATCCGTCTCTGGCTTCTGCAAAAGCAGGTGCAGCAGCAATGCGCGCATTTGAACCAGACTGCATCATCGCAATGGGCGGTGGATCTGCAATGGATGCCGGTAAGATCATGTGGGTTCTTTATGAAAATCCGGATGCAGACTTCGATGACATGGCAATGGATTTCATGGATATCCGTAAGAGAATCTATACATTCCCGAAAATGGGTAAAAAAGCTTACTTTATCGCTGTACCTACATCTTCCGGTACAGGATCTGAGGTAACACCGTTTGCCATCATTACAGACAAAGAAACAGGAATTAAATGGCCACTGGCTGACTATGAACTGATGCCGGATATGGCAATCGTGGATACCGACAACATGATGAGTGCACCAAAAGGACTGACAAGTGCTTCTGGTATCGATGTTATGACACATGCGATCGAAGCATATGTTTCTATGATGGCTTCTGACTACACAGATGGACTTGCTCTCCGTGCGATCAAACTTGTATTTGATTATCTGCCAAGAGCATACAGAGATGGAAATGATGTAGAAGCAAGAGATCATATGGCAAATGCATCCTGCATGGCCGGTATGGCATTTGCAAATGCATTCCTTGGAGTAAACCACTCCCTGGCTCACAAACTGGGTGCTTTCCATCACATCCCGCACGGTATCGCAAATGCTCTGGTTCTGACAGATGTTATGCGTTATAATGCTGATGAAGTTCCGACCAAGATGGGTACTTTCCCGCAGTATCAGTATCCAAAGACACTGGCACGTTATGCAGAGATCGGACGTTTTGTAGGACTGACAGGAAAAGATGACAAAGAAGTATTTGAGAAACTTCTGGATAAACTGGAAGAACTCAAGAAGATTATTGAGATCAAACCTACGATCAAAGATTATGGTGTAGATGAGAAATACTTCCTTGAGACTCTGGATGAGATGAGTGAACAGGCATTTAATGACCAGTGTACCGGTGCAAACCCGAGATATCCACTTATTGCAGAACTGAAAGAAATCTACCTGAAAGCATACTATGGTAAATAATAAATTTTAGATTGGTGTGTTTTCTTCCATAAAAATATTATAAGCAGTGATTGCCCCGGAATTACAGGAATGTAATACCGGGGCAATTGCTTTATTGGTCATACTATTGTAAGAGAAATTTAGATAAAATTCAGAATCTGTGTATTGCAAGCCGGGGGATATGGATGTTACAATAAGCACTAATGACAATGTTAACATAAACAGAGAGCTTATATAGGAGATATATAAGGAAAAGAAGCTGATGCTTCAGGGGGCATGATTATTGAAACAAAATGAAAACACAAAATATGTAAAACTTGGTATTACAGGAGCGGCAGTTCTGGCATTTGGATTTGCCATCATGTATATTCTGAATCAGAGCAAGAATATTGCAGCAGGTATTCAGTTGGTATTTAATATTCTGAAACCTTTCCTGTATGGTGCGTTGATTGCCTATCTGCTGGCACCGATCTGTAACCGGATGGATGAGCGTTTCCTGAAATGGTTTCCCAAGGCAACAGAAAAGCAGAAGAAAGGTTTGAAATTTCTATCTATTGCAATTGCAGTTATTTGTGCAGTCACGATTGTAGTTCTGCTGATTCTGCTGATTCTTCCGCAGGTATGGGACAGCACAGTGAAGATCATTAAGATACTTCCGGCCAGACTTGCCTATTGTAACCGCATGATTGATCAGCTGCTCAAGGATCAGCCGGAATTACAGACATATTTTAATCATTTTTCATCACAGGTGGAGAATGGTCTGAATGATGTTCTGAAAGCAAATTCCAGTATGATGACAACGATTCAGGGAATTGTCAATAATATTACAGTACAGTTGATCGAGGTTTTAAGCGTATTCAAAAATATGTTTCTTGGATTTTTGATCGCAGTATATCTTCTTGCAAGCCGTAAACTGTTTGGAGCACAGGCAAAGCTTCTTCTGTATGGTATCTTTTCGAATAAATGGGCGAAGATCATTGAAGAAGAAGTTCATTATACAGACAAAATGTTTAACGGTTTCTTTGTTGGTAAGATCATCGATTCTGCAATTATCGGTCTGATCTGCTTTGCGGGAACCACTTTATTGGGATTCGAATCCGCTGCATTTATCAGTGTTGTGATTGGTGTGACGAATATCATTCCGTTTTTCGGACCATTTATCGGAGCAATTCCATGTGCATTATTACTGCTTCTGGGAAGTAATCCGTGGGATGCTTTATACTTCCTGATTTTTATCGTGATACTTCAGCAGGTGGACGGAAATATCATCGGACCGAAGATCCTTGGTAATACAACCGGAGTTTCCAGTTTCTGGGTATTATTTTCCATTCTGTTATTTGGAGGTCTGTGGGGACTGGTTGGTATGGTGATCGCAGTACCATTGTTTGGGGTTATCTATGATATTATCCGTAAACTGACAGCAAGAGGACTGAAGAGAAACAGACATGAAGAGATGATGCAGGAATATAATGAAAAATTTCATGAAGAGCCTGAAGAAACAGAGACAACTCAAAAGGATACGTTCAGCAAAAAAATTAATGCAAAAATCAATGAGTACATTGATAAGAATGTAAATAACAAATAGCATATTGAGTATAAAAATAAGTCCCATGAGTTTTGACTCATGGGACTTATTTTGTGTAAAACACCTTAAGGTGTTTATATTAATGTTTTTATCACTGCTTACGAAATGCTGCACGTTTTCTTTCTCTAGGATCCAGAATTCTCTTACGGATACGAAGGCTTTCTGGTGTTACTTCCAGAAGTTCGTCCTGATCGATGAATTCGATTGCCTGCTCGAGGCTGAGAACTCTTGGCGGTGTCAGTTTCAGAGCTTCATCCGCGGAAGAAGAACGTGTATTGGTCAGATGTTTTGTCTTGCAGACATTCAGCTCGATGTCTTCGGCTTTACCATTCTGCCCGATGACCATACCACTGTATACTTTTTCGCCAGGACCAACGAAGAGTGTTCCACGATCCTGCGCTGAGAACAGACCATATGCAACTGCTTCACCGGATTCAAAGGCAATCAGGGATCCCTGTTTACGATACTGGAAATCTCCTTTATATGGTGCATATCCGTCGAAAGTAGTATTCAGGATACCGGTACCCTTGGTGGAAGTCAGAAATTCACCACGGAATCCGATCAGTCCACGAGATGGAATGTGGAATTCCAGACGAACAGATCCGTCACTTGCTGTGCTCATTCCCTGAAGTTCACCTTTACGCTCGCTCAATTTCTGGATAACAGTACCGGAGAATTCTTCCGGAACATCTACGTAAGCGATTTCCATTGGCTCAAGTTTCTTACCACGTTCGTCCGTGTGATACAGAACTTCCGGTTTACTTACTGCGAATTCATAACCTTCACGGCGCATGTTCTCAATCAGTACGGAGAGATGAAGTTCACCACGTCCGGAAACTTTGAAGCACTCTGTAGAGTCAGTATCTTCTACACGAAGGCTGACATCGGTGTTCAGCTCACGGTACAGACGGTCACGAAGATGACGGGAAGTGATGTATTTACCTTCCTGTCCGGCGAGCGGGCTGTCATTTACCATGAAGTTCATGGAAAGAGTTGGCTCGGAAATCTTCTGGAAAGGAATTGCTTCCGGGTTGTCACCGCCGCAGAGGGTATCACCGATATGGATATCTTCGATACCGGAGATCGCTACGATAGATCCGATAGATGCTTCTTTTACTTCGACCTTGTTCAGACCATCAAATTCATAAAGCTTGCTGATCTTAACTTTTTTACGTTTGTCAAGGTCGTGGTGGTTCAGAAGTGTCAGCTCCTGGTTTACTGCAATTTTTCCATTTTCAACTTTGCCGACACCGATACGTCCAACATATTCGTTGTAATCGATGGTACTGATCAGTACCTGTGTGTCTGCGTCCGGATCACCTTCCGGTGCCGGGATATATTTCAGGATGGTTTCAAACAGCGGAGCCATGTTTTCCGGTGTGTCTGCAAGGTCAAGAACCGCATGTCCTGCTTTTGCGGATGCATACAGGAACGGGCAGTCAAGCTGCTCATCGGATGCTTCAAGGTCCATGAGAAGTTCCAGAACTTCATCAATAACTTCTTCCGGACGGGCTTCCGGACGGTCGATCTTGTTGATGCAGACGATGACATGAAGGTCCAGTTCCAGAGCTTTACGGAGAACGAATTTAGTCTGTGGCATAGCACCTTCAAAGGCATCTACCAGAAGAATAACGCCGTCTACCATCTTAAGAACACGTTCTACTTCACCACCGAAGTCTGCATGGCCAGGGGTATCAATGATATTGATCTTTACTCCCTTGTAATGTACAGCAGTGTTTTTGGATAAAATAGTAATTCCACGCTCACGTTCAATGTCGTTGGAGTCCATGACACGTTCCTGAACTTCCTGGTTTTCACGGAATACACCGCTTTGTTTAAGGAGCTGATCCACCAGGGTAGTTTTGCCGTGATCGACATGGGCGATGATGGCAACGTTACGTACGTCTTCGCGTTTTGTCTTCATAAAAATCGAAATCCTTTCTTTTTTCTTCTATATAAATGTGTAAAAACTTTTTTTCGTGATACGATATTCCAGTTTACCACATTTTTCGCAGATTACAAGGAGTTACAGAAATTTTTTTAATTTTTTGGTTCTAAATCTTCAGGGGTATTCATAGCTTAGTATAGACAAAATACCCAAAGAGGAAGGAGAACAACATTATGGCAGACAAAATCATTGAAAACAATCAGGTATCGATCATGGGGAAAATTGATACAGGCTTCACATTCAGTCATCAGGTATTTGGTGAAGGCTTTTATACCATGGAGCTTCTTGTGCGCAGGCTGAGTGATTCTGAGGACAGGATTCCGGTCATGGTTTCAGAAAGGCTTCTGGATATAACGCAGGATTATACGGGGCAGTATATTGAGATCCATGGACAATTCCGGTCTTATAACAGGCATGAAGAAAAACATAACCGTCTGGTTCTTTCTGTTTTTGCGAGGGAAGTAAATTTTGTTGAGGAGCAGGACGAATCACTTCCGGTCAATCAGATCTTCCTGGATGGATTTATCTGTAAGCCGCCGGTCTACCGAAAAACGCCGCTTGGCAGAGAAATTGCAGATATGCTTCTGGCAGTGAACCGTCCTTACAGTAAATCTGATTACATACCATGTATCTGCTGGGGCAGAAATGCCAGATATGCATCAGCGTTTACTGTTGGAGGTCATGTGCTTCTGTGGGGAAGAATTCAGAGCCGTGAATATATGAAGCGGATCGGTGAGAATCAGTCAGAGAGAAGAACAGCATATGAGGTGTCTGTAAGTAAGCTGGAATATATAGATTAGAAGGGGCAAAGTAGTTCGGTATTGCTTTTTTGGCGGAACTGCGGTAAGATAAGACCAATAATGCGATAAGCGAGTCTTAGATAACATTAAGAGGAAGTATTATGGAAAAAGAATTAACAGAGGTATACTGCGGAAACGGCAAAGGCAAGACTGCACTGGCTATCGGACAGAGTCTCCGTGTGGCTACCCAGGGCAAAAGCGTGATCGTGATCCAGTTTCTGAAAGGAAGAGACCAGCGTTCGCTGGATTTCTTGCAGGATGTGGACAACCTGGATTTTAAGATCTTTCGCTTCGAAAAGAGAGAATGCTGCTACGAAGACCTGACAGAAGAAGAAAAGGCAGAGGAGAAATCCAACATTCTGAACGGACTGAATTTTGCCCGTAAAGTTGTTGTTACTCAGGAATGCGATTTTTTGGTTCTTGATGAGATTCTTGGACTTCTTGACTGTGGTATCATAACAGTTGAGGGAATCGCAGATATACTGAAACACAAGGATGAATCTATGCATATTGTCATGACTGGATGGAATTTCCCGGAGGAATTAAGACCGTATGTAGATGTGATCACAACGCTGAACACCGAGGAAGTTCATCCATTGGATGCCAACGAATAATATAAATTACAGAAGAATAAAAGGAGGAGTTAAAATGGCAATTTTTAAAGGTGCGGGCGTCGCAATTGTTACCCCTATGTATGAAGATGGAAAGGTGAATTACGATAAACTGGAAGAACTGCTGGAATTCCAGATCGCCAACAGCACAGATGCCATTATTATCTGTGGAACAACCGGTGAGTCTTCTACAATGACACACGGAGAACATCTTAAAACAATTAAATTTGCAATTGATAAAGTAAATAAACGTGTACCGGTTATCGCAGGAACAGGTTCTAACTGTACAGAGACAGCAATCATGATGTCAAAGGAAGCTGCATCCTACGGAGCAGATGCATTACTGGTTGTAACTCCTTATTATAATAAAGCAACACAAAAGGGACTTATCGCTCACTATACTGCAATCGCAAATGCAGTTCCTGAGACTCCGATCATTATGTATAATGTACCGAGTCGTACAGGATGTAACATCCAGCCGGCAACCGTTGCCACACTGGTTAAAAATGTTAAGAACATCGTAGGCCTGAAAGCCGCAAGCGGAGATCTTTCTCAGATCGCAAAGACAGTATCTCTGGCAGGTGCTGATCTGGAACTGTATTCCGGAAATGATGATCAGGTTCTGCCGATCCTTTCACTTGGCGGACTTGGCGTTATCTCTGTACTTTCTAATGTTGCACCGAAGGAAACACATGATATGGTCATGAAATTCATGGAAGGTGACACTGCAGGTGCTGCCAAGATTCAGATCGATGCGATTCCGCTGATCAATGCTCTGTTCTGTGAAGTCAATCCGATTCCGGTTAAGACAGCACTGAACCTGATGGGTATGAATGTAGGACCTCTTCGTATGCCTCTTTGTGAAATGGAAGAAAGCAATAAAGAAACCCTGAAGAAAGCACTGCAGGATTTCGGAATTAAGCTGGCATAAAACAGGCATAGGATACGGAGGAATACTATTATGGTAAAAATTATCATGCACGGATGCTGCGGACATATGGGACAGGTGATTTCTGATCTTGTTGCAAAAGATGCCAATGCAGAGATCGTAGCAGGAATTGATGTAACAGATAAAGGAAATACTACTTATCCGGTATTTACCAATATTAAAGAATGTCAGACAGAGGCAGATGTCCTGATCGATTTCTCTTCTGCAAAGGCAGCAGATGCATTACTGGATTACTGCACAGAGCGTAACCTTCCGGTTGTTCTCTGCACAACAGGTCTGTCTGAAGAACAGCTTGCAAAAGTTGAAGAGACAGCAAAAAAGATTCCGGTACTGAAATCTGCAAACATGTCACTTGGTATCAACACTCTGATGAAACTGATCCAGGAAGCTGCAAAGGTTCTTGCAACAGCTGGATTTGATATGGAGATTGTAGAGAAACATCATCATCTGAAACTGGATGCTCCGAGCGGTACAGCGCTGGCACTTGCTGACAGCCTGAATGAAGCGATGGATAATCAGTATCACTATGTGTATGACAGAAGCCAAAAACGTGAGATGCGTGATGAAAAAGAAATCGGTATTTCTGCAGTACGTGGCGGTACGATCGTTGGTGAGCATGAAGTGATCTTTGCCGGCGAAGACGAAGTGATTGAATTTAAGCATACCGCTTATTCAAAAGCCATCTTCGGTAAAGGTGCAATTGAAGCGGCTAAATTCCTGGCTGGTAAACCGGCCGGAAAATACGATATGGCTGATGTGATCGAAGGCTGATCGTAGTTTTGTATTAATATTGAAATTCTGGCAGGCATGTATCGAAAGATATGTGCCTGTTTTTTTACATTATTTTGTATAGGAATCTGCCAGATTGTACATATTATCATTACAAGTTTAAATCCATAGTAAAGGAGAAATTAGAATGAAAAAAATACGCACAATTCTGACAGGAATCCTCCTGATCCTGACGTTGAGCATCTTTACTGCCTGCGGAAATAACAATGCACCGGCAGATGAGGCAGGAACAGCTGCAGAAGAAAACACGACCGATACAGGGACGAATGAAAATGCAGATGCTGTGAATGATAAAAAAGACAATGAAAATACGGATAATTCAAATAATAAAGTAACGGACAACGAAGGTGTGGCAGACGATGCTGCAATCGATAACGGTGATACCATGTCCGAGGGAACAGACAATGATAATGTGCCCAATAATACAGAAGATGGAAATGTGGCGCAGGATCTTGGTGATGGTGTCCGTGATATTGGCGATGGAGTTGGCAACGCAGTAGAAGATGTCGGTGATGCGGTCGGAGATGTCATTGATGGAGATGCCGAGACACGATAACGGTTACTGTTCACCCCGTTCACAGCAACCAATGATTTGATTTATTCGTTTAGCACAATAAAGTGCTTGCATCAGATGAAAAATCATATTATCATAGCATCAGATAAACCTGATGATTTATAGTACAGGCTTCGGATTCAGGAAATCCGGGGCCTTTTTGAAAGGAAAATACAGATGAAATTTCGACCATGCATTGACATACATAATGGAAAAGTAAAACAGATCGTAGGCGGAAGCCTCAAAGATGCCGGAGATCAGGCAAGAGAGAATTTTGTGTCCGGTCAGGATGCAGCCTTTTATGCTGAGCTGTATAAAAATGCCGGATTAAAGGGCGGACATGTTATCCTTTTGAACGGAAAAGATTCAGAGTATTACGAGGCGACCAGAAATCAGGCACTTAAGGCGCTGGCAGCTTATCCGGGAGGCTTACAGATCGGCGGTGGTGTCTGTCCGGATAATGCGGAAGATTATCTGAAAGCAGGGGCAAGTCATGTAATTGTTACTTCCTACGTCTTTAAAGACGGACAGCTTTCCTGGGAAAATCTAAAAAAAATAGAAGAAATTGCAGGAAAAGAGCATCTGGTTCTGGACTTAAGCTGCCGTAAAAAAGACGATCAGTATTTTATTGTGACAGATCGTTGGCAGAAATTTACAAATGTACCGGTGACACTCGAAGTAATGGAAGAACTGGGAAATCATTGTGATGAATTCCTTGTGCATGCGGTAGATGTCGAGGGAAAGGCAAATGGAATTGAAACAGAACTGGCGGACCTGCTTTCTGACTATACACAGCGACCGGTGACTTATGCGGGAGGTGTCGGAAGCATGGAAGATCTGAAACTTCTGAAAAAGCATGGAAAAGATCGTTTGGATGTTACCGTTGGCAGCGCATTGGATCTTTTTGGAGGAACGATTCCGTTTGAAACACTAAAAAATCTGGATGATCTGCATATATGACAGGTGGAAATTCTTGACGAAAAAGTTTCCTGATTATATGATGTAGGCAGGAATATGGGTGGTGAGAACACCCACTAAATAAATGATCACAGGGAGGTATTTATCATGAGTGAAGTACTTGACAAAATCAAAAGCAGAAGAAGTATCCGTAAATACAGGAGTGATATGATTCCACAGGATAAGCTGGAGAAGATCATCGAAGCAGGAACTTATGCGGCAACAGGAATGGGAAAACAGTCTCCGATCATCATTGCTGTAACGAACAAAGAACTTCGTGATAAGCTTTCTGCAATGAATGCAAAGATTATGGGCGTTGATAATATGGATCCATTTTATGGAGCACCGGTTGTTCTGATCGTGCTGGCTGATAAGAGCAGACCAACATGTGTCTATGACGGAAGTCTTGTTATGGGAAATCTGATGCTGGAAGCAGAAGAGCAGGGAATCGGAAGCTGCTGGATCCACAGAGCAAAAGAAGAATTTGAAAGTGAAGAAGGAAAAGAAATCCTGAAATCCCTTGGAATCGAAGGTGATTATGAAGGGATCGGACACTGCATTCTGGGTTATGCGGACGGTCCGGCACCGAAGGCTGCACCAAGAAAAGATTCCTATGTATATCATATAGATTAAACGTAGTAATAATATTGCTTAAATAATGGGTTGGTGGGGAAATTTCCCCACTGACCATTTTTTGTCCATTGAAAATAGAAAGTTTATCTGAATATAATGTAGAAAGATAAAAAAATATTGCCAGAGATGGAGGAAATACCAATGAACAAGATTAAACATGCAGCAGCTAAGAAGGTTTTCGCAGGAGTAATGGATTATGCTGTTGATCAGGTGAATAAGAATCCTGAGACAGCTTATGAGAAAATTATCGACACTGCTGAGAAGTATTTAAAAGATTTTGGAAAGGGTGTGAACTGGGATTATCTCAGGAAAGTTGCCTGTAATCCGGAATATACACTGAATCGTTATATAACTTCCATGGTACAGGAACTCCATCCTAATGTTCTGAAGACAACTCTGATGAATCTTGGATTTGAAGCTTTCTATAATGGAACAAAAACAATTCATGAGATGCGAGAAATACATAAATGTAATATCCCGTGGATCATTCTGATGGATCCTACCAGTGCATGTAACCTGCATTGTACAGGATGCTGGGCAGCAGAATACGGAAACAAGCTGAACCTGTCCTTTGACGATATGGATTCAATCGTTACACAGGGTAAAGAACTGGGAGTTTATTTCTATATGATGACAGGTGGAGAGCCGATGGTAAGAAAGAAAGACATCATCGAACTCTGCAGAAAACACAATGACTGTGTATTCTTTGCATATACAAATGGAACACTGGTTGATGAAGCACTCTGCAAACAGATGCAGGAAGTTGGAAACCTGTTTCTTGCCTTAAGCGTTGAGGGTGAGCCGGATGTTAACGATATGCGTCGTGGAGAAGGTGTGTACAATAAGGTTATGCATGCCATGGATCTGCTGAAAGAGCATGGACTTGTATTTGGTACATCAATCTGCTATACAAGTGCCAACTATAAGAGCGTTACCAGTGATGAGTTTATTAAGATGCTTGTTGATAAGGGTTGCCGTTATGCTCTGTACTTCCATTACATGCCGGTTGGAAATGCAGCATCTGTTGATCTGCTGCTGAATCCGGAACAGCGTGTTTATGTGAAGAACCGTGTAAGAGAGATCCGTAACATGGAACATGGCCCTGGAATCTTCACTATGGACTTCCAGAATGATGGGGAATTTGTTGGTGGATGTATCGCCGGAGGAAGAAACTACTTCCACATCAATGCAAATGGTGATGCAGAACCTTGTGTATTTATCCATTATTCCAATGGAAACATTCATGAGAATACAATCCTTGAGATTCTGAAACAGCCGTTATTCATGGCTTACCATAACAACCAGCCGTTTAACGATAACATGCTTCGTCCATGCCCGATGCTTGAGAATCCAGAGATCCTGCAGCGTATCGTAAAAGAAAGTGGTGCACATTCAACAGATCTGCAGTCTCAGGAGACAGCAGAACATCTTTGCAGTAAGTGTGTTCATTATGCCGAGGAGTGGGCTCCGGTTGCAGATAAACTGTGGGCTGAGGAGCATAAAGAGTAAGCTATAAAAATTTAGGATATAAGGGTGGGACCTCTCATCCTGTATCCAGATTCCAGACAATTCAGAAATTCAGAAGTACTAGAAACATATAAATTTATAAAAAACACTCTGTAAAACGTCAAACTCGCTGACGCTCAAACAGTGCCGTTTTACAGAGCAAAATAAATTTCTATGCATCAAGTACTTCTACAAATTTCTTCAGGCGTCTGGAGTCCGGATACAGGAGAGAGGTCCTTTTCTCATATCCGGAAGTCTTTTATATGGGCAGGGAGAAAAAAGGTTAGGGTTTATTTTTGCAGGGGTTTGTATTAGAATAGGGGTATTGGCAGGAATGTAGTTTCAGGAATTGGAGAGTATTTATGAAGGTTGTTATTTTAGCTGGTGGTTTTGGGACAAGGATCAGTGAGGAGAGTCATCTTAAGCCAAAGCCAATGATCGAGATCGGGGAGAAGCCGATCTTATGGCACATCATGAAGATGTATTCTGCGTATGGTTTTAATGAATTTGTAATCTGCTGTGGATATAAGCAGCATGTGATCAAGGAGTGGTTTGCAGATTACTATCTTCATAACAGCAATATCACATTTGATTTTACACAGGAAAATAAAATGATCGTGCACAATAACGTGCTGGAACCATGGAAGGTAACGCTGGTTGATACAGGTCTGAATACTATGACCGGCGGTCGTATCAAACGCGTAAAAGAGTATCTGGATGGAGATACGTTTATGCTCACTTACGGTGACGGAGTTGCAGATGTAAATATCAGAGAACTTCTGGAATATCACCGCTCCCATGGTAAAATGGCGACGATTACAGCAGCACAGCCGGGAGGACGATTTGGTATCCTGGATATTCAGAATGATGGAACGATCACGAATTTTAAAGAGAAGAAAAAAGAAGACGGAGGCTGGATCAATGCCGGATTTATGGTGCTGGAGCCGTCCATTATTGAGCTGATCGAAGGAGACCAGACTGTATTTGAAAAAGAACCGCTCGTGGAGGCAGCCCGCATGGGACAGCTGAATGCATATCGCCACAAAGGATTCTGGCAGTGTATGGATACTCTGCGTGAAAAGAATCTTCTGGAGACATTGTGGCAGAGTGGACAGGCTCCATGGAAGATTTGGGAATAAACAGAATCGGTCAGAAAACAATCTGGTGTAAAATAAATCTGTTGGAGGAATTGTTTTGAGTGCAACAAGCTGTGATTACTGTGCAAATTATGTATATGATGAAGAAAGTGAAAGCTATTACTGCGATGTGAATCTGGATGAGGATGAATACTACCGCTTTATCAGTACAGAATATAAAGAATGTCCGTATTATCGTAATGGGGATGAGTACAGGGTAGTGAGACACCAGATGTAAAAATTACGAAAGTCAGTAATTAAGGGATCGGAGAAAAACATGATTACAGTAGAGCTGGATAATTTCAGCCTGAGAGAAATCTGCCGGTCGGGACAGTGCTTCCGTATGCACGAGACGGCAGAAAATAACACATATGAACTGGTTGCCGGGGATAAATATCTGAAAATATCTCAGGCAGGAAGCATTGTAAATTTTTATTGCAGTGATGTAGAATTTATCTGTTATTGGGTACCGTATTTTGATATTGATTCGGACTATGGACGCTATATTGAAAAGGTGAATCCGAGGGACACGTATCTGAGTGCGGCAGTACAGTGCGGAAATGGGATCCGTATTCTGCGACAGGATCTTTGGGAAATGATCATTACTTTTTTGATCTCGCAGCAGAATAATATTTCCAGAATCCGGAGCTGTATCGAGAGGCTTTGTGTCAGATATGGTGAGAAACTGAAAGCAGGAGATATCGAATATTATTCCTTTCCGACACCGCAGCAGTTGTCCGGGGCGACAGAAGAAGAACTGCGGAGGCTTGGAATGGGATACCGTGCCAGATATATCGTGGAGACAACGCGAAGCATTCTGGAGGGAGAAGTTTCACTGGAAAAACTGTATCAGATGAAGTATTACCGCAGAGCACGAAAAGAACTGATGAAGCTCAGTGGAGTAGGCGAAAAAGTAGCAGACTGCATTTGTCTGTTTGCATTGCATCACATGGATGCATTCCCGATCGATACGCATATCCGGCAGGTTCTTAACGAACATTATCGCAGAGGTTTTCCGAACAGGAGATATCATGGCATGAGAGGCATTATGCAGCAATATATTTTTTATTATGAACTGATCGGAGAGAGAGGGAAGATATGAAGTATTTTGTAAATGTGCTGGTGGATGTTCTTGGAGCAGTCTATCAGGCAGCAGGCGCATCGCTGCTTATCGCGGTTCTGATCATGTGTGTCTATATGCTGGGAAGGAAGCAGGGGGTTGGACCGGTAGCCAGAGCGTGGATCTGGCAGTTTAAAGAAAGCAGCTGGTTTCGCAGACACTTTTTCCTTGTGTTTTATACCTGTATGCTGCTTTTTCGTACGTTATTCTGTCGGAGCGTCTGGGGAAATCCGCTGGAAAACGTGATCGGAATCTGGGGACTGCATTATAACGGACAGCTGTATACGGAGAATTTTGAGAATCTGATACTGTTTATGCCGTTTATTATTTTTCTTTTCTGGGCGAGAGAAGAAAAAGATCACACAAAGGATAAAAGAATTAAGGAAGTATTGTTGAACAGTTTTGAGATCAGTTTCTGCTTTTCACTTGGAATTGAAACCTGCCAGCTTTTTTTGAAAATTGGAACGTTTCAGCTGACAGATCTTTTCTTTAATACGCTTGGCGGAATGCTCGGTGGAGTGATCTACTGGGGATTTGAGAGAACCAGAAAAAGAATTGTTTTCGGCGTGAAGAGAATAGGCGGCTGGGATGTTATCCCGTGGAAAAATGTCGCACAGAAGGAAGCAGATGTGGAAAACACTGCGGAAACTGTTACAGTCGTAGAGGGAAGCCTTCCGGAAGAGGCGATTGCGCCGGAATGTTCGGAACCAAGATATGCTGCAATCGAGAAACTGGTAAGAGAAGCCGGACAGAAAATGTTGAAGGCGAGACCGGGTGAGGAAAATATCCACAAAAAAGAGGGACTTGCAAATTTCTGCACGGATTATGATACAGCGATCCAGAGATTTCTGATCAAAGGTCTGGGTGAGATTCTTCCGGGAGCTGCTTTCTTCGGGGAAGAAGACACGGAAGGAAACGCCGGTGCTGATGCAGAGGGTGAATTTACTTTCTACATAGATCCGATCGATGGAACTACGAACTTTATGTTTGATTATCATCACAGTTGTATATCGGTTGGTCTGGCGCATGGCGAGCAGATGATTGCCGGATTTGTATATCATCCATATGTGGACGATATGTATGTGGCAGTGAGAGGACACGGAAGTTATCTGAATGGAAAAAGACTTCAGATGGCTGACAAACCGGTGGAAGAGGGAATCGTGGAATTTGGCTGTGCGAGATACAATGAAGCAGGAATCGACTGGCTGTTCCGCGTGGTAAAAGAAATGTTCCAGAACAGTCTTTCTATTCGCTGCGGTGGTTCTGCGGCACTGGGACTCTGCAGAGGAGCATCCGGAAGTAACACCGTTTATCTGGAACTGAAACTGCAGCCGTATGATTATGCGGCAGCATCGGTGATCCTGGAGGAAGCCGGAGGTAAGATTACACAGATCGATGGCAGCCCGATTACCTTACATGAGGGATGCTCGATCATCGGAGGAACACCTGCAGCATGGCAGGAGAGCAAAGAGGCCTTCGAAAAATTAAAAGAAGAGATGTAGATCAGAACCGACAAGATTCTAAAAATCAGTAAAAAAGCATTGTGTGGTTGAAAAACTGCATAGTGCTTTTTTATTACGAAAAAGTTAAAATAAAATAACAAGTGTATTTCGTGCTATTTTGTTGCTGAAAATGATTTTCAATAAGAACATTAATGAGAAAAAAAGTCAATTTCTGGTTAGAAAATGCTAACATTTTTGTGGACATGAAAAAAGAGTTATGGTATAAAAATAAATGGTTAGAAAACGCTAACGCAATGGTGTATAAATAAAGAGGAGGAAGGAAATGGCAAATCAGAGATTGATGAAAAAAGTTGCACCAGTTGTTTTGAGTGCAGCGGTCGTAATGACAAGTATGCCGGCAACAGCTTTTGCAGCAGATTTTTCTGATACAGAAGTTACTGTAGCAGAGGAAAGTGCTGATATTGAAGAAGCAAGTGCAGAAGCTGCGGACACAGATGTTGTGGAAGATACAGAGGATACAGATGTAGACGTTGAAGAAGCAGCAGAGGACGTGACAGAGGATGAAGAAACATCTGATGAAGAACTCTTCAGCGCAGAGGTCAGTGAAGATGAATTTGCTGATGAGGCTGGAGATGGACAGACAGAAGGCGAAGCATATGTCCTCATGAACATTCCTTATGACGATTTTTATAAGGCAGAATTAAAGAATAATGATGTGAAAGTTGATACATTCACATCTGCAACAAAACAGAAGACAAGATCCAGTCTTGCAAAAGGCTCTTATCACGTAAATTCAGATGGAAGCGATATCACTGGTGTGACTTTTCCTGTGAAAGTATCTGATATTTCAGTATTGAAGGACAAAAAACAGATTAAAGATAACGCTTCAGTGAGTATCACAACAGCTATAAAGGGAAAAGAAACTACTACAGAATACAAAGGAAAAGATGCTCTTTTTGAAAGCGACTCATATTCCTATTATGTTCTTTCTGAGGAACCATCCTACTACAAAGAACTGACAGTCGGTGAAGATGGAAGTTTTACATTCAGTGCCATTAAAGGTAAATCAGCAGCACCGGAGACAAAACAGGTGCAGGCTGAATTCAAAACAAAATCCAACTATGGTGACTACCAGCTGAAGTTTGATAAGACTGAATTCAAAAGCATTATCAATATAGATACTGACACAGTGTATGGTGCAGTTATTAATACAACAGACGGAACAACCTATGGTCTCTGCCATCAGGAAAATATCTGGAAAGGATATGAGTTGGCATGGAGTACAGGATATACAACAGAAAGTCATGGATGCCATCTCAACTCTGAACATTTTGAGTCTATGATGGGAAAGACAATTGACAGCGTAACATATTATGCAAGTAATGGCATTTATACATTAGATATTGCAGATGTAAAGGTTCTGGCCAAAACTGGTGTGACAGCGACTGTTACAGATATCCATACAACTGATACAGAAGCAGCGGTTACTCTGGACGGAACTCTTCCAGAAGGATTTTTAGCAGAATATACTGTTGACGAAACAGAAGTTGCTTATGCAGATGGTAAGATTACAACAGGAGCACTGGCGGCAGGTTCCCATACATTGACGATCAGTGATGCTAATGATGTATATGCTCCGATTCAGGCTTCCTTCTATGCAAAAGAGGCAAATGTACCGGCTGTATATGATGCGACAGAACATAAAATCGCAGCAGCTGACGGAATTACTGAAGACCAGTTAAAAGCATATATTAAAACAATTACTTCTGTAACAGTGGGAGATAAGACTTATGCAGCTTCAGGAAAAGGTGCAACAGTGATTGTCAAGAAAGACGGAACACTGGATACCTCTAAACTGGAATTGGCAGAAGGTACAAAATTTGTAGTAACATCCAGTTCATATGATAATCTCGAATTCTCTTACAGCCTTTACAGCTATGTGTACGCAGGACTCACCTGGGGTGAATACTGGAGTCAGGAGAGTGTGACCGCAGCGGGAAACGTAAGCGGATCTGATGAAAAAGACTCTCATAATGAATCTGATACAGGCGCATTTGATGCAGTAACAAGAGCTACAACAAATCATGGCCTTCACAGAGGAAGCTATCAGTGCATGGCAACAATTTATACAACAGAAGGCAATGCATATCAGTTATCTTACTGGAAGAGCAGTACAGAACCGGTTCTTGCAGATGGAACAGTTGCAATCTGGACTCCGGCAGATAGAAAGACTGGTACTCCGGCATCTATTCAGGTAAATGGCGGAGCGAAAGAAAGCCTTGATCATTATGCAGTAACAGGTATTAAATATGTCCCTGTACAGGTAAAAGCTGAAGATTATGCAGATTTTGCAGCAAAATATCCGGTAGTAAAAAATGGTGAAATACTTGTTGGTGGTTTCTCTGAAAACAATCTGAAAGCATACAGCGAGACTGCAAATGTAACAGTAAACACAAATGGACTGAAAACAGTAACTAAGAATGAAGATGGAAGCTTCTCTTTCAGTGCAAGAAAAACAGGAACAGAATCCGGTATTCAGGGAACTGATCTCAAAGTTGCAACTGGAATTAAGCCAGAGGTTAAAACAGCAAGTGGATCTTATGGAGAATTCCTTCGTGTGGATCTGAATGGTAATTATGGTGGTCTTGGTGCTGCAATGCAGGCAGTTAAATGGGATTACTATGGAAATGGTAATACAGTACTTGCAACATATGGTACGAAATTTGCTGCT
Organism: Blautia obeum ATCC 29174; assembly: GCF_025147765.1. NCBI lineage: Bacteria > Bacillati > Bacillota > Clostridia > Lachnospirales > Lachnospiraceae > Blautia > Blautia obeum. Next base: position 3,144,693 of record NZ_CP102265.1, on the reverse strand, counting down.
GATAACTGGATGCATAAAATGATGGGAATTCAGCTTGGTCTGACACATTCTGTAAGATGCCAGCTTCCGGCAGGAACAGATGGAACAGGTCACTGGAAATTGACCGTTTATGCACTGGGATATCAGGACTATACATTTGAGTTTGATGCAACAGCTACCAATATTGTGACTCCAACAGATCCGTCCACAATTGATACAACAGCACTGAAAGCAGCACTTGAAAAAGTAAAAGCTCTCAATAAGGATGATTATACAGAGGAATCCTGGAAGAAAGTAGAAGATGAAGCTACTGAAACACAGGAAATGCTGAAAGAAATTGAGGCAGCAATTAAGGATAAGACAACAGTTGCATTCAGCCAGGCTGCAGTAGATGAGCAGGTTAATGAGCATCTGACAGCAGCAATCAATGGACTTGTGAAGAAAGAAAAACCTGTAGAGCCGGTAGTGACACCAGATGTTAAACCAACAGTAACACCAGGTAAAAATGAAACTAAGCCAACAGCAACTCCGACGCCAGTAGTTAAGCCTGGTATCACTGCAAAAGTCTCACAGGTTTATGTCGGAAAGAAAGCTACAATCAAAGTTACCAAAACTAAGGTAACAGGAAAAGTTACTTTCAAATCCAGCAATAAGAAAGTTGCAACAATCAACAGTAAGGGTGTTATCACAGGTAAGAAAGCTGGAAAAGCTGTTATTACTGTAAAAGTTGGTAAATACACCAAGAAATTAACTGTTAAAGTTAAGAAACCTTCCTTCAAGCTTGTAAAATCTTCTGTAAAGCTGAAAAAAGGTAAGAAAACAACGATTAGAGTAAAAGCAGCACCGGTATCTAAAGTTACATACAAGACCAGCAACAAGAAAGTTGCAACAGTTAACAGCAAAGGTGTTGTAACAGCTAAGAAGAAAGGAACAGCAAAGATTACTGTTAAATGCAATGGAATTACAAGGACATTCAAAGTAACAGTAAAATAATTCCTTTATAAAATACACATACAAAAGAACGGGGGCCGTTTATAACTGCCCCTTCTTTTGTATGTTAAGGGGTAGATTATATGTACAAAAAGAATCTTATGAAACTTCTTCCGGCAGTTGCTGTAATTATTGCGATCGCAGCAGCTGGATTTCAGCAGGACAGTGAAGTGAAAAGTACAAAAACAGTTCAGGCAGCTGAGAATGAACTGATAAAATCAGATGAACTTACGAGTCTGCTGACAACTGCATATTTTAATGACGGAGGAATGAAGGATACGGATGAGGCAGACAGCAGCATTCTGAAAACAAAGAAAAGTAAATCCAAAATAAAAAAAGCGGGAATTACGACAGGAAAAACAAAAGCACTTCCGGAAAAGTCAGCAGCAGCTTCTGGGCAGGGGCAGGGAACGACCACGACACCTACAACTTCTGTTCCAAAGGGCGGATATAAAGATGGGATTTATCAGGGAAGTGGAACTGGATTTGGTGGAACGATCACTGTTCAGGTAACGATTTCCGGAGGAAAGATTGCTTCTATAGAAATACTGAGTGCTGCTGGTGAAACAGGCTCTTATTTTGCATCAGCCAAAGGCGTGATCAGCAAGATGATTTCCGGTCAGACTCCAAATGTCGATGCAGTAAGCGGCGCAACCTATTCCTCAAATGGAATCATCCAGGCAGTTCAGAATGCACTGTCAAAGGCCGGAAAAGGAAAAGCTGCAAAGACAACGAAAAAGACGACAAAGAAGAATACCAATACTTCAAATAAAACAACGATACCGGTTGAAATCACAAAACCGTCCGGAGAGGTAACTTATAAAGATGGAATGTATACTGCAGAAGCAGAAGGATTTGACGGTCCGATAAAAGTTACTGTTACGATTAAAGACGGAAAGATAACCGCAATCACAAATACGAACACTGATACAAAAGAATATTTTAATAAGGCATGGAATAGTATTCAGCCGAAGATTCTTGAGAAGCAGGCAGTGTATGGTGTGGACACCGTAATCGGAGCAACGTTTTCTTCAAATGGTATTCTCAAGGCGGTACAGAAAGCCCTGGAACAGGCTTCGGTAAATGTGACACCGGCACCAGAAGTGACGGTAAGTCCAACTCCGGTACCGACAACCGCTCCAGCACCGGTTATACCGGACACTCCGAAGGTTTTATATAATGACGGAACGTATACGGGTACTGGAATTGGATATGGTGGAAAGATAAATATCAGTGTAACAATTAAAGATGGAATAATTACGGAAGTATCTCAGACCAATGAAGGAGAAACACCAAGATATTTCAGAAATGCATGGAATGTAATACAGCCGGCAATTATTGCAAAACAAAGCACAGATGGCATTGATACTGTATCAGGAGCAACATATTCTTCTGAGGGAATTCTGTATGGAGCAAAATCAGCTTTAGAGCAGGCTTTAAAAACTTCAGATATAACAGCGACACCAACTCCGAATCCAACAGCAACACCGGAACCAACGGCAGCACCGGAACCAACGGCAGCACCGGAACCAACGGCAGCACCGGAACCAACGGCAGCACCGGAACCAACGGCAACACCGGAACCAACAGCAACACCGGAACCAACAGCAACACCAGAGCCAACAACAGCACCCGGAGCTGGGTATAAAGATGGAAGTTATACGGGAACAGGAGAAGGATTCAATGGTCAGGTAACTGTTACGATTAATGTATCAGGGGGAAATATTGTGTCAGCCGGATATGATGGGGAAGATGATGAACCGGAATTTTCAAATGCATGGAATGGCATTTATAATCAGATCATGGGAAAACAGTCTGCCGATGGAATAGATACAGTGACAGATGCTACATATTCTTCAAATGGACTGATTCAGGCATTTCAGAGTGCTATCAGCCAGGCAAAATAATAAATGTTCGATAGTGAAAAAGAAAACTTGAAAATATAAGGAGTCTGAAAGGAAAACTTTAGATGAAATACCAGAATTTTATTATGAGAATTTTGTGTCTTCTGTTGATTCTTGCCGCTGTAGTAGGATATAATTCTATGCAGAAAAAAGATACGCAGGCACAGGAATCACAGGAGATTACGGCACTCACAAAGCGTGTGGAGAAGCTGGAAGAACAGAATACGGAGATACTCTCTGCTCTGGAAGAGGCTGCTAAGAATCAGGAAGCAGCGATCGCACAGGCACAGAGGGATGCAAAAGACAAAGATGATGCTGCAAAAGAGGATGCGGAGGGAGCTGACGCTGCAGATACAGAAGAGTCTGATGATTCGGAAAATGTATACAAAGATGGTACGTATACCGGTTCTGCACAGGGATTTGGAGGTGCGATCACCGTACAGGTCACACTTGCAAATGATGAGATCACAGATATTCAGGTGACAAGTGCACCGGGTGAGGATTCCGCTTATCTTTCGCAGGGAGAGGGCGTGATTAGTTCCATCATTTCTGCGCAGAGTACGGATGTGGATACGGTATCAGGTGCGACATTCAGCTCTACAGGTATTATCAATGCAGTTGTAGATGCTCTTGGAAAGGCGGAGAACTGATGAAAAAGAGGCAGAGAAAGGTCCGTCTGATCCGGGCTGCCATACAGCTTGTATTTTTTATCTTTTATCCGGCGCTTTTTTCAACGGCATTTGCGGGCGTGAAATCTATTTTTCAGGCAATTGCAGCACACCAGCAGATTGCCTGGAACTCATTTCTTGATGTGACAGGATTACTTCTTCTGGTTACGATTTTGTTTGGCAGACATTTCTGCGGATATGCATGTGCATTCGGTTCATTGGGAGATGCCATGTATGAACTGACTGTTTTTATCAGACAGAAAGTATTTCATAAAAAGGGAAGACATGGTTATCCGGAAAAAGCAGTCAGAATTCTTCAGAAGGTGAAATATGTGCTTCTGGCATTTCTTCTGCTTTCCATCCTGACCGGATGGTATGCATCCCTTCAGGGGATGAGCCCGTGGGATGTCTTTTCCATGCTGACAGCAAGAAAACTTCCAAATGCTTCTTATAAGATTGGAATTATCCTGCTGGTGCTGATCCTGATCGGAATGTGTACACAGGAAAGATTTTTCTGTCAGTTCCTTTGTCCAATGGGAGCAGTTTTTGCAATGATGCCGATCCTTCCGTCTGCACTGTTTAACAGAAACAGGGAGAAATGCCCTTCAAAATGCGGACTGTGCAGGAAGAGATGCCCTGCACATCTGGAGATTGACGGAGATACACCGCTTTCAGGGGAATGTATCTGCTGTCATGCCTGCCAGGTGACCTGCCCACGTAAAAATATTCAGATTGGCCCGGTAAAAGAGCGGGAAATGGTGAAAGAATGAAGATAAAAAAGAAGTCAGCTGTCATGCTGTGCGGAGTTTTCTGCACGGCATTGACAGCAGTTCCGGTACTGGCGGATATAGAGGTACAGAAATATACAAATACGGATTTTGCAATGGATACAGTTGTGTCTGAAACATTGTATACAACAGGAGATGACCTGAATACTGCAATTGGTCAGAAGATACGGGATATTGAGACAGAGTATCTTTCCTGGACGGATGAGGATTCTCAGATCGCGAAACTGAATGCAGCATCGGGAGAAACAACGGAAGTTTCAGATGAGCTTGCCGGCTATTTGGAAAAAATATTTCAGCTTGCGAAGGATTCGAATGGAGCTTTTGATCCAACGATTGGAAAGATCATTCGTCTCTGGGATATTACAGGAGAAAATCCTCATGTCCCGGAGCAGTCAGAGCTGGATGAACTTCTGAAAGATGTGGGATACCAGAAAGTATCTCTGGATGGCGATAAGGTAACGCTGGAAAAAGGAGCTACTCTGGATCTGGGAGCAACCGGAAAAGGAATTGGCTGTGATGTAGTTTCTGATTTTCTGAAGACACAGGAAGATGTGTCAGGAATGATCCTGAACCTTGGCGGTAGCAGTGTTATGGCTTACGGCGAGAAACCGGATGGTTCTGACTGGAAAGTTGCTGTGACTGATCCGCGTGATGTCGAAGGCGATTACCTTGGTGCGATCACACTGGAAGGTGGAGAATTCCTTTCGACTTCCGGTGACTATGAAAAATATTTTATGGAAGATGGTAAGAGATATCATCATATCCTTGATCCGAAGACAGGATATCCGGTGTGGAATGGTCTGGACTCTGTGACGGTTGTCTGTGACAGCGGACTTCTGGCAGATGGACTTTCTACAGCATGTTTTGTACTTGGAATGGATGATGCATTAGAATTGCTTGAGAAATATAATGCGGAGGCAGTCTTTGTAGATGAGGATAAGAACGTGTATCTGACGTCCGGGATGAAAGACCGTTTTGAATTGATGAAGAATACCTATACAGTGAAAGAGGCAGAATAAAAAAACAACGAAATTGTCTTCGGACGATTTCGTTGTTTTTACGTTACAGTAAATGATTTATATAAAATTAAAAATGAATACGTTTCAAAACTTCATTAGTCAGTGTTCCAATCAGTAATCCGGTAATGACACCGGAGATCAGCAGTGCCGGTGCATAGTAGATCAGACCGGACGTCATGGTGATCAGACAGGCAATCAAAAGCTGACCAATATTATGGGAGACACCGCCGGCAACACTGATACCGAGGATGCTGAAGTCGGATTTTTTTTTCATAACCGTCATGACGGTGAGGCTTAAAGCTGCACCGGCCAGACTGTACAGAATACTGAAAAGATTTCCGAACATGAATCCGATGATAAAGATACGGATGACAGAAACAAGGGCGGCTTCTTTCCAGGTATATTTTTCAAGGATAAACAGGACTGCAAGATTGGCCAGCCCGAGTTTCATTCCCGGAATTCCGGCAAAAAAGGGAATCAGTGATTCCACATAGCCAAAGATGATTGCTACTGCGGCAAAAAGCCCGAGATTGGCAAGTTTTTTCTGATTCATGGCAGGTTCCTTTCAGGGAGAATTCTCCCGGAATGATGATAAAGTTTCAGACAGCAGTATCGAATTCAGGGGAATCTTCATTGAGGGATTCTCCTTTTTCGCCTTCAATCACAACTTTATTCGGCAGACAGACAATCGTTCCACCGGTACTGTCAACTGCTTTCTGTTTCATACAGAGGTGGTCCGGGCAGTCGGCTTCGGTCATTTTGACCTCGCCGTTTTTTATTTCGCATACATTGGTGCCGTTTATTTTGATCACCTGATCTTTCCCAAGGGAATAGGTGCCGTATTCCTCGCCGTTTACGGTAATTCGGATACTTCCGTAATTCCCGCGGCGGGTGAGATACATGCCACCCCAGAGGAGCAGGGCAAACACCACGATGCCAATAATAAAAGTCAGTTCTTTTTTCTTCAATTTCAATACCTCAGTCAAAAAAGTATGTTCATAAGATGCGTAGAAGGTTGAGTTTATGGTTTCTTTTGAACTTACAGATACGCAGACTATCATAGCATATCGAAGATTGATTGACAAGCATAAGTTAGAAATAACAAACAAATGCACGGGGATTCGTCATGGACATACTTTATTTAAGAAATATTCATTGTTTTCCCCGGTGGAAAGTGGTAAAATAGTAAGGATTTCTTAAATAGGACAAATACGATAATTTCGTATATAAGCGATCAATAAATACAGAAACAGGAGCAGGCTATGAATTTATTCCAAAAAGTATTCGGGACAAGAAGTGAGCATGAAGTAAAACGTATCATGCCGCTTGTGGAGAAAACAGAATCACTCCGCCCGGAAATGCAGAAATTAACAGATGAACAGTTAAGAGACAAGACCAGAGAATTCAAGAAGCGTCTGAGTGAAGGTGAGACACTGGATGACCTTCTTCCGGAGGCTTTTGCGGTTGTACGTGAAGGTGCCAAACGAGTTCTTGGTATGGAACATTACCGTGTACAGATCATCGGTGGTATCATTCTTCATCAGGGCCGTATCGCAGAGATGAAGACCGGTGAAGGTAAAACCCTTGTTTCTACACTTCCGGCATATCTGAATGCACTGGAGGGTAAAGGCGTTCATATCGTAACAGTCAACGACTACCTGGCAAAACGAGATGCTGAGTGGATGGGTAAGGTTCATGAGTTCCTTGGACTGACAGTAGGTGTTGTCCTGAATGATATGAAACCAGAAGAGCGCCGTGCAGCATACGGATGCGATATCACATATGTAACAAACAACGAACTGGGATTTGATTATCTTCGTGACAATATGGTCATCTATAAAGAACAGCTGGTACAAAGAGATCTGCACTACTGTATCATCGATGAGATCGACTCCGTCCTGATTGACGAGGCACGTACACCTCTTATCATTTCCGGACAGAGCGGTAAGTCCACCAAGCTTTATGAAGTATGCGATATCCTTGCACAGCAGCTGGAACGTGGTGAAGCCAGCCATGAGATGACAAAGATGGCAGCCATCATGGGTGAAGAGGTTGTTGAGACCGGTGACTTCGTAGTAAATGAAAAAGATAAGATCGTCAATCTTACTGAACAGGGTGTGAAGAAGGTTGAGAAATTCTTCAATATTGAAAACCTGGCAGATCCGGAGAACCTGGAAATCCAGCATAACATCACACTGGCACTTCGTGCACATAATCTGATGCACAAAGACCAGGATTATGTTGTAAAAGATGACGAGATTCTGATCGTTGATGAATTTACCGGACGTATCATGCCGGGACGTCGTTATTCTGACGGACTTCATCAGGCAATCGAAGCAAAAGAACATGTTAAGGTCAAAAGAGAGAGTAAAACGCTTGCGACGATCACATTCCAGAACTTCTTTAATAAATATGACAAGAAGGGCGGTATGACCGGTACAGCACTTACAGAAGAAAAAGAATTCCGTGATATCTACGGAATGGACGTTGTAGAGATCCCTACCAACAGACCAGTACAGCGTATAGACCTCGAAGATGCTGTATATATGACAAAAAAAGAAAAATTCAATGCAGTTGTTGAGGCTGTTAAAGAAGCTCATGCGAAACAGCAGCCGGTTCTGGTTGGTACGATTACCATTGAAACATCCGAACTTCTCAGCAAGATGCTCCGTCGTGAAGGTATTGCGCATAACGTACTGAATGCGAAGTTCCATGAACTGGAGGCTGAGATCGTTGCACAGGCCGGACAGGCAGGAGCTGTTACAATTGCTACCAACATGGCAGGTCGTGGTACGGATATCAAGCTTGACGATGTGGCAAGAGAAGCCGGTGGTCTGAAGATCATTGGTACAGAACGTCATGAGTCCAGACGTATTGATAACCAGCTGCGTGGACGTTCCGGACGTCAGGGAGATCCGGGTGAATCCCGTTTCTATATCTCTCTGGAAGATGATCTGATGCGTCTGTTTGGTTCTGAGAGACTGATGAAGATCTTTACTTCACTTGGTGTTGCTGAGAACGAGCAGATCGAACATAAAATGCTTTCCAATGCAATTCAGAAAGCACAGGAGAAAATCGAGTTCAATAACTTCGGTATCCGTAAAAATCTTCTGGATTATGACCAGGTTAACAATGAACAGCGTGAGATTATTTACAAAGAGCGTCGCCAGGTTCTGGATGGTGAGAACATGCGAGATACGATCTACAAGATGATCACAGATATTGTAGACAGTACAGTGGACATGTGTTTCTCTGATGATGTAGATGCAGTTGACTGGGATCTGAATGAGTTTAATACAACACTCCTTCCGATTATTCCGATCGAGCCGCTTACTACAGAGAAAGTAAAAGGCAAGAGAAAAGATGAAATCAAACATCTGATCAAAGAGGAAGCCGTGAAGCTTTACGAAACGAAGGAATCTGAGTTCCCTGAAGCAGAGCAGCTGCGTGAACTTGAACGAGTAGTTCTTCTGAAATCCATCGACAGCAAGTGGATGGATCATATCGATGATATGGAGATCCTTCGTCAGGGTATTGGACTTGTAGGATACGGCCAGAGAGATCCGGTAGTAGAATACAAGATGAGTGCTTTTGAGATGTTCAACAATATGATCAGTTCTATTCAGGAAGATACGGTACGTATGCTGTATCATGTCCATGTTGAACAGAAGATTGAACGTGAGCAGGTAGCGAAAGTTACCGGAACAAACAAAGATGACACATCTGTTAAGAAACCGGTTCAGAGAAAAGAGGACAAGGTTTATCCGAACGATCCGTGTCCGTGCGGAAGCGGCAAGAAGTACAAACAGTGCTGTGGACGTAAATTGATGAAAGCATAATATATTAATATATAACAGAGCACCGATTCATATATTGATTCACAGGTAACCGGATAACGATCTGGCGAACTAACTGCTAACTATGACTAGGCATTCTCTCAGGAGTACCTTCGAGAATGAGTCATCGTAAGCAGTGGATTTTGCCAGAATCTAAAACCATCCGGAAATAACCTGTTCATTCAATATATGAAGCGGTGCTCTTGTTTATATACAAAAACTCCCTACATGATCCAGTTATCATACGGGGAGTTGATTTCACGCTATTCATCTAGAAGAATTTCGCGATTTCTTCGATTGGTTTACGGTGTGGGCGGATTGGTTCTTCGGCTGCTTTGCCGACTGCGATAACGGATACAATAGTCTCTGTTTCCGGGATGTGCAGAATCTCACGGAGTCTGTCTGCTTCACGGAGTCCCATGATCAGAGTGGACAGACCGAGATCTGTGGCTTTCAGAATGAGATTTTCGTTCTGCAGACCAAGATCGTAGCATCCCCATCCGTTGCCGAGTTCGTTATCAGCACTGCCGTCTTTCTGAAAACCGGCACGGTCATGAACGAAGGTTGTGATGATCAGTGCGGCATGTTCTGATTTACCGGCATTTCCGGCGTCCGGCAGGCATTCCACGCGGATTTTATCTACCATCTCTTCTGACAGGACACAGTAATAACGGCCGGTCTGGGAGTTTTTCCAGGATGGAGCTTCCTGTGCGGCACGAAGCAGTTCTTCCATCTGTTCTCTGGTGACACCGGCACTGTATTTACGAACGGTTCTTCTTGTTTCTAATACTTTCTGAAATTCCATGAGATTCAGGCCTCCTTAATATGTAAGAATTATATGAAATAAAAATGGCATACAGAAGAAAATCTGTATGCCATAATTATGCCATTTTGTGATGAAAATTGCAATTCTGCAGTAATATCTTACAGAGTGCTTTGTTGTGTATGAATGTGGATCGGAAAAGGTTTATCTTATAAAAAGATATGCTGTATATCCGATATAAGCCAGTGCACAAGCTGCACCTTCCATTCTGCTCACAGATTTTTTAGTAAATGCAAAAACAAACAGCAGAATTCCACTGATGAGGAGGATTCCACAGTCGATAACAGATTCTGAGAGAATATGAAGTGGTGAAATTGTTGCTGACATTCCCAGGATAAAAAGAATATTAAATATGTTTGAACCAATTGCATTTCCAAGTGCAAGTCCGCTGTCACCCTTTCGTGTTGCAACGATGGACGTTACAAGCTCCGGAAGAGATGTACCGATTGCAACAATGGTGAGACCAATGAAATTTTGGCTCACACCGAAAGATACTGCAATCTGACTTGCATTATTTACCACGAGGTTACCGCCGAAAATTACAGCGGCAAGACCGCCGATGATAAAAAGAAGAGCTTTATAAAGTGTTATACTTTGTTCCGCGGGGCATTCAGTTCTCTTTTTTAATGCGGTACGAATCATATTCAGAATATAAAAGATCATTCCGGCCAAAAGAAGAATTCCCTCAATTCTGCTGAGCTTTCCGTTGGCAATCATTATGCAGAGGATAACTGTGATCAGAATATTTACAGGCATATCCCGCTTTAAAATATCTTTATTTGTTTTAAACCCGGAAATAAATGCGCAGATACCTACAACAATAAGTCCATTAAAAATATTGGAACCGATAATATTGCTGACAGCAATATCATTGTTGCCGGCAAGTGCAGCGTTGATGCTGACAGAAGCTTCCGGAGCACTGGTTCCCATGGCAACGATCGTAAGACCTATGATGACGCTGGGAATCTTGAGAAACCTGGCAAGTGAAGAACTTCCCTCCACAAAAAAATCAGCACCTTTAATTAATAATACAAAGCCGATAATCAGTAACAGATATTCCATATAAGCTCCTTTCCTGTGATAAAAGCATGGAATAAAAAAAGAGACCTTTATCACATCAAAAAAATTGATTGATAAAAGTCTCGTTGATTACAACAATAACCGGCCGCAGGGCGTGATGACGATCATTGTTTCACCCTGTGTGCAGGATGATAACTACTCCCTCTTATTGATATTATAATAAACAAATGGAGAGAATATGTCAAATAGAATTTGATTCCAGATTAATTAGAAACAACCACTACCTGTGAACATTTGACATATTCGAGGTTATTCACAGGAAGGGACTTTGCCAAATTGCTTCTTATAAGCTCTTACAAATGTGGTGTAGTCCTGGAAACCACTTTTTTCCGCGGCTTTCATGACAGGAGTTCCTTGAGAGAGCAAAGAACGTGCCAGAAGAAGTCGTTTGTTAGTGACATAGCTGTGAATGGTGTAGCCAGTCTCAGCCTTGAACTTACGCATCATGTGGTATTTGCTGAAAAAGAAATGATCTGCGAGCTGGTCGATTGACAGGTCGTCTGACAGATTTCGATTGATATATTTCAGGAGCTGTTCTACCTGTGTGTCAGAGGAATATGTTTTTTTGTCCGGGGAACTGCTCGTGCGAAGAAAAATCCGGTTGATATATATCATGAATTGAGTAAACAGCGCATTTCTCAGTACTGTATCTCCAAAATGTTTGTTCTGTAAGGTCTGCTCTATTTCTGGAAGCAGATCTTTCAGACGTTCCTGCAGGGCAGAATCGGCTCTTACAAGGTTGAAACTGCGATCGTTTGCTTTTTGAAAGCAGGTATTCAATTCCTGGCAGGAAAGATCATCACGAATCCAGAAAATATAGCGCTCATACGGAACCGATGGATCAATCTCTGGTTTGTGGATCGCACCCTGGCTGACAAGCAGAATATCCCGTGGTTTCAGATGATACGCTTTTCCTTCTATATGATAGGTTACCTTCCCGGAAATAAAAACAATGATTTTATGAAAATCATGATAATGATAAGAAAAATCTTTCTTTGTCTGGTCATTGATATGGAACAGTCGAAAATCTTCTTTCAGATATCCGGTTTTCTCGAGATTATACTGTGAATAATCCATGAGATACCTCCTCAGAAAACGAATGTTTGCTATATATTAGGATTTTATATAATCATTTTATTATATTATAGCATTTTTTGCAATATAGCACGCATTTTATTCTATATACATAGCAAAAAGAAAACTATATACTGGAACAAAAGACGTACGTAAATACGATTACTTAATTCGGAAAGAGAGGATATGGTTATGGATAACTGTATTACAATGATAAAATATCAGGGACTTGGAAATGATTATCTGGTGCTGGATCCAAACAAAAACCGTGTACAACTTCAGGGCAAGAAAATCGCACTGCTGTGCCAGCGAGGCTTTGGACTTGGAGCAGACGGTATTCTCTACGGACCGATTGAAATTGATGGGAAGATGGGCGTTCGTATTTTTAACTCAGATGGAAGTGAAGCTGCCATCAGTGGAAACGGTGTCCGTATTTTTGCAAAATATCTGATGGATCATGAATATGTAAAAGAGCAGAAATTCAGTATTCAGACACTTTCCGGACCGATAGAGGTGGAATGCCTGAACAATCGTGCTACTGAATTTCGTGTAAAAATGGGCAAAGCCTCTTTTATCTCCAGGGAAATTCCGGTAACTGGAGAAGTTCGTGAAGTAATCAATGAGTCCTTTACTTTTCATAATAAAGAGTACAAAGCTACCTGTCTGACCGTCGGAAACCCACATTGCATTATTTTTATGAATCAGGTGACACCGGAACTGGCAAAAGAGCTCGGACCATATGTGGAAAATGCTGATGAATTTCCGGAAAAAATGAATCTTCAGATCTGCCGCAAGATCGATACAGGCAACCTGGACATTGAAATCTGGGAGAGAGGTTCGGGATATACAAAAGCCTCCGGTACAGGAAGCTGTGCGGCAGCTGTGGCAGCATACAGACTTGGACTTGTTGAAAACAGAGTCAATGTAAATCAGCCAGGCGGTATGATCCAGATTGACATCAAAGATGACGATACGATCTATATGACTGGTACAGTCGGATATGTGGCGGATATGAGTGTGGCTGAGAGCTTCTTCTCATAAAAAATATAAAACATAATTACGAGATATATTCTAAGGGAACAGTGTAGGACGACTGTTCCCTTTCTTTCTGACTTATGGTAAGATAAATTAATATTATCAAACCTGCAAGGGAGGAACTTTCCGATGAATATAACAATGCTTGGAACAGGAAATGCAATGGTTACGGAGTGCTATAACACATGTTTTGTTCTGGAGGATGGGGATAAACATCTTCTTGTCGATGGTGGTGGTGGAAATACACTGCTTCGTCAGCTGAAACAGGCAGGTTTTGATTGGAAAGATATGCGCGAGATCTTTGTGACACATAAACATGTAGACCATATCATGGGGGTTGTCTGGATGATCCGCATGATCTGTCAGAATATGAAACAGGGACAATATGATGGAGAAGCAACTATCTATGGACACGAGGAAGTCATCCGAATTCTCAAAGAAATGGCAGAGATGCTTTATCCAGCAAAACAGACCTGCTTTATTGGAGACCGTCTGCATCTGGTTGTGGTAAATGACGGAGAAGAAAGAGAATTGATGGGACATAAGACAACATTCTTCGACATTCAGTCCACCAAGGCAAAACAATATGGTTTCTGTATGGATATGGGAAATGGAGAAAAGCTTACCTGTTGTGGTGATGAGCCATATAATGAATGCGAGAAAAAATATGCCGAGAACAGCAAATGGCTGCTTCATGAAGCTTTCTGCCTTTATGATCAGGCAGATGTTTTTCACCCATATGAAAAACATCATTCAACGGCAAAAGATGCCAGTGAATTGGCGGAGCAGTTAGGTGTGCAGAATCTGATCCTTTATCATACAGAGGATAAAAACATCGCCCGCCGTAAAGAATTATATACAGAAGAGGGAAAGAAATATTTCAGCGGTAATCTGTATGTGCCGGAAGATCTGGAAAAGATTGAATTATAGGCAAAATTATGGTATTGTATAACAGTATATGATTATTTATATTTATTATATAGAAAGAAGGTGAAGCTGTGGTTGAATTAGATCAGTTCAAGAGTATTCTTGCAACATACACAGAACCATTAGTGGAAGTGAGGGATTCACTTTGACCTCGCTAATAAAGAGCAGAGGGTTGAAGAATTAGAGCGTGAAATGGAAGCGCCGGACTTCTGGGATAATGCAGAAGTTTCCCAGCAGAAGATGAAAGAACTCAAGAGCATGAAGGACGATATGGAAATCTATCACAGTCTGGAAACCCAGATGGAAGATATGGAGACCATGATCGAGATGGGCTATGAGGAAAATGATCCGGAAATCATTCCGGAGATTCAGGAAATGCTGGATGAATTTCAGAAGAATTTTGACAGTATTCGTGTCAAAACTTTATTATCAGGAGAATATGACAGTGAAAATGCGATCATTAAGCTGAATGCCGGAGCCGGTGGAACAGAAGCCTGCGACTGGTGCGGAATGCTTTATCGTATGTACAGCCGCTGGGTAGACCGTAAGGGATTTACAATGGAAGTTCTGGATTATCTGGATGGAGATGAAGCAGGTGTCAAGTCTGTTACATTCCAGGTAAATGGTGAAAATGCTTATGGTTATCTGAAATCCGAAAAGGGTGTACATCGTCTGGTACGTATTTCACCGTTTAATGCAGCCGGTAAACGTCAGACCTCATTTGTGTCCTGCGATGTTATGCCGGATATTAAAAAAGATCTGGATGTTGAGATCAATGATGATGATATCCGTATTGATACCTATCGAAGCAGTGGTGCCGGCGGACAGCATATCAACAAGACATCTTCTGCGATCCGTATCACACATTTCCCGACAGGAATCGTGGTACAGTGCCAGAATGAACGTTCTCAGCATATGAATAAAGATAAGGCCATGCAGATGCTGAAAGCGAAGCTGTATCTTCTGAAACAGCAGGAAGCAGAGGCAAAGCTTTCCGGTATTCGTGGTGAAGTTACTGATATCGGCTGGGGAAACCAGATCAGATCCTATGTTATGCAGCCATATACGATGGTAAAAGACCACAGAACCAGTGAAGAGACCGGTAATGTGGATGCCGTCCTGGATGGAGACATTGATCCATTCATTAATGCATATCTGAAATGGATCGCTCTGTCAAATAAACCAGCAGAGCAGCAGTAATCCCGGCGTGTGCTGCGAACGAGGTGAGCAGTAACACAAAATCAGTTTTCAGCCTGTTTGGAGCGACAAAAAATCCTTGCAGAGTGTGGGCTGGTATGATAACATATCCCTCGTAGGGAAACACGTGTCCTTGATATATGGACATGCCCGAAGAGGGATATGTATTATTTTGGTTACAAGTAGTATCCATAATGTGACTGATATACACTGTAAAAGGATTAAGGACTCAACAGGAACAGGAAGATTGGAATGGAAAAAACAACAGAGAAGAAAAAGTATTTTGTAGTCAGGGAGCGGGCAGTTCCGGAAGTATTGTTGAAGGTGGTACAGGCAAAGCGCCTGCTTGATTCAGGCAGGGCACAGACTGTGCAGGATGCAGCAGAACAGACCGGAATCAGTCGAAGCTCCTTTTATAAATATAAGGATGATATTTTTCCTTTTCACGAAGAGGCAAGAGGAAAGACCATTACCTTCATTATTCAGATGGATGATGAACCAGGACTTTTATCTGTAGTACTTCAGACCATTGCACATTTTCATGGAAATATTCTTACGATTCATCAGAGTATTCCAATCAATGGAATCGCAACTCTCACACTCAGTGTAGATATTCTTCCGGGAGAGGGAGATGCAGAGGCCATGGTTGAAGAAATCGAAAGTCGGGAAGGAATTCATTATCTGAAGATCCTTGGAAGAGAATAGAAATTTTTTTACACAGGAGGAAGATATGGTTAATATTGCGGTATTAGGATACGGTACAGTTGGAAGTGGTGTCGTGGAGGTTATCAACACAAACCACGAAAGCATTAATAAACGGGCAGGTCAGGAGATCAATATCAAATATGTTCTCGACCTCAGAGATTTTCCGGGAGATCCGGTACAGGAAGTTCTGGTACATGATTATGAGATCATTGCCAACGATCCGGAAGTAGACATTGTAGTAGAAGTTATGGGCGGTATTGAACCGGCATATACCTTTGTAAAGAGAGCGCTGGAATCAGGTAAGAGTGTCTGCACTTCCAATAAAGCTCTGGTTGCAAAGCATGGCCCGGAGCTGATGGAGATTGCAAAAGAAAAGAACATCAACTTCCTGTTTGAGGCAAGCTGCGGTGGTGGAATTCCGATCATTCGAGCACTTAACGGATCTCTGACAGCAGATGAAGTCGATGAGATCACAGGAATCTTAAATGGAACTACCAACTACATGATGTACAAGATGGCAACAGAAGGTTCTGATTTTGATGTGGTTCTTAAAGAAGCACAGCAGAAGGGATATGCAGAGGCTGATCCGACCGCAGACGTAGAAGGTTATGATGCATGCCGTAAGATCGCAATCCTGTCTTCCCTAGCTTATGGAAAGTTCCTGAATTATGAAAATGTTTATACAGAAGGAATCACAAAGATCACACCGGAAGATATGGTCTATGCAGAAGAACTTGGCATGACCATTAAACTTCTCGGAACCAGCCGAAAACTGGGCGAGGACACATTCACCGCACTGGTTGCACCGTTCCTGGTTGGCCAGAAGAGCCCGTTATACAGTGTTAATGATGTTTTTAATGCTGTTTTTGTACATGGAAACATGCTTGGAGATGCCATGTTTTACGGAAGTGGAGCAGGAAAGCTTCCAACAGCAAGTGCAGTAGTGGCAGATGTTGTTGATGAAGCGAAGAATCTTCATGAAAATATTGCAACAAACTGGTCAAATGAGCCGATGAAACTGACTCCGATGGAGGAGACAGAGGGAAGATTTTTCGTAAGAGTCAAAGGTGTGACGGAAGCACAGGCAGAAGCCGCTTTTGGAAAACTTCAGATTGTAAAAGTTGCTTCTCTTCCAGATGAATTCGGATTCATTACAGAGTGCATGAAACAGAAAGAATATAAAGAAAAGATCAGTAAACTGAATGGTGAAGTGATCGCAATGATCCGTGTAAAGGATTGATAAAATCGTATTCCGGGAGGAAACTATGTTAATAGTAAAGAAATTCGGAGGTACATCTGTAGCAAACAAAGAACGTATCTACAATGTTGCCAACAGATGTGTTGAAGAATATAAAAAAGGAAATGATGTGGTAGTCGTTCTTTCTGCAATGGGAAAATATACGGATGAACTGATCTCCATGGCAGAAGATATTAATGAAAAACCACCAAAAAGAGAAATGGATATGCTCTTTACGATTGGAGAACAGATGTCTGTATCTCTGATGGCAATGGCATTTGACAAACTGGGAGTTCCGGCGGTATCACTGAATGCATTTCAGGTAGCTATGCATACGACAAGTGTGCATGGAAATGCCCGCCTCAAAAGAATTGATACAGAACGTATCCGCAGAGAACTGGAAAATCATAAGATCGTCGTTGTTACAGGATTCCAGGGAGTCAATAAATACGATGATTATACAACTCTGGGAAGAGGCGGTTCTGACACGACTGCAGTTGCTCTTGCAGCAGCTCTTCATGCAGATGCCTGTGAAATCTATACAGATGTAGACGGAGTTTATACAGCAGATCCACGTAAGGTTCCGAAAGCACGTAAGCTGAAAGAAATTACGTATGATGAGATGCTGGATCTTGCAACGCTTGGGGCAGGAGTACTTCATAACCGTTCTGTAGAGATGGCGAAGAAATATGGAGTACCGCTTGTGGTACGTTCCAGTCTGAATAACAGTGAGGGAACTGTCGTAAAGGAGGAAGTTACAGTGGAAAGAATGCTGATCAGCGGTGTTGCGCTTGATACAGAGGCAGTAAGGATTGCCGTTATCGGTCTGAAAGATGTACCGGGTATGGCGTTTAAATTATTTGATGTTCTTGCTAAAAAACATATTAATGTTGATGTTATTCTGCAGTCTATCGGACGTGCAGGTACAAAGGATATTTCCTTTACGGTAGATGGCAAAGATCTGGATGATGCAATTGTGGCTCTTGAAGAAAATAAAGCCAGACTTGGCTATCAGGAACTGCATTCAGAGAGAAATATTGCAAAACTTTCTATTGTTGGTGCAGGAATGATGAGCAACCCTGGTGTTGCTGCAAAAATGTTTGAAAGCCTTTATAATGAGGGTGTAAACATTAATATGATCTCAACTTCTGAGATTCGAGTAACTGTTCTGATCAATGAAAAAGATGGTGTGAGAGCCATGAATGCAGTACATGATGCATTTAATCTTGCAGACTGATACAGGATCTCGGGATCATTGCAGAAGTAAGGAACAGTAAAATTCAAAATATGCAAATTCCATCTTCGGTTTTGCGAAGGTGGAATTTTTGTCTGATGCCTGAAAAAAGGCAGATAGGAGAAAAATGACTGGACAGAGAAAGTACTGGAAATCCTATGCAAAGAGTAATCTGAAAGGAAACTGGGGGATTGCAATTGCTGCAATGCTGGCCGTTGTAGCTGTTAATTTTATCGGAAATATTTTTGCTGTACAGCTGTTTCCGGGAGATTCCGTATTTGCATTGGTATTAAGCGAAATTTTTGTGTTTATTGTATCTCTGATAGGAATGATCTTCAGTACCGGATACAGCTATATGCAGCTGAATATCTGCAGAGGCAGGGATTACAGCCTGAGTGATCTGATGTATATGTTTCATAACCAGCCGGACAGAGTACTGGTTGCCGGACTGGTCGTGGCGTTGATCGACACAGTGGTGCAGATTCCATTCTATTATGTGACTTATATGGTAAATCCGGGAGAGACTGTGGAAAGCATGATTCACTGGTATCAGCTTCTGCTGGGGGCGTGGCTTCTTGCAATGGTATTGAGTGTGATTTTTACAGTGCCATTTGCACTGACATTCTATTTTCTGGCTGATGATCCGGAAATGGGTGGTATAGAGGCACTGAAAGCAAGTACACATGCCATGAAGGGGCACATCTGGCAGTATCTGATGTTGGAGCTTAGTTTTGTCCCACTGCTGTTTTTGTCACTGTTTACTCTTTATATTGGGCTGCTGTGGCTGATGCCGTATATGCAGTTTACAGAAACCGCATTTTATATGTATGTAACAGGAGAACTCGATCAGCAGAGAACTGACCGGCAGCATACGGGAATCCAGGAGATAGCTGACCGAACCGGTGATGATTATAATTCAGAAGCATAGAACAGAAAACAAAATATAAAAGATACAATGATTATCATGCATGAAAAAGGAGACTATAATGGATATTATTCAGGTGATAACCAAAGAACTTAATGTGGAAAAATGGCAGGTAGAAGCAGCAGTCAAATTGATTGACGAAGGCTGTACTATCCCGTTTATTTCCCGATACCGTAAAGAAGCAACTGGTTCTTTAAATGATGAACAGCTTCGTACTCTTCATGAAAGACTGACCTATCTTCGTAATCTGGAAGAAAAAAAGAATCAGGTACTTGGAAGTATCGAAGAGCAGGGAAAACTGACGGCAGAGTTGAGGAAACAGATCCTTGATGCACAGACGCTGGTCGTAGTAGAGGATCTTTATCGTCCATTCCGACCGAAACGTCGTACCCGTGCGATCATTGCGAAGGAAAAAGGACTGGAACCGCTGGCGAATATTATTATGCTTCAAATGACAGACAAGCCGATTGAAGAAGAAGCACAGGATTTTGTCTTAGAAGACAAAGGTGTGGAAAGCGTAGCAGATGCGATCAATGGAGCCAAAGATATTATTGCAGAGCACATTTCTGATGAGGCAGATTATCGTATTTATCTTCGTAAACTGACTATGGACAGAGGTTCTGTTGCTTCTACAGCGAAGAAACCGGAAGAATCTTCTGTTTATGAAATGTATTATGAATTTGAAGAGCCGATCAAAAAGCTTGCGGGACATCGTGTGCTTGCCCTGAATCGTGGTGAGAAAGAAAAAATCCTTACGGTTAAAGTCAATGCACCGGAAGAAGAAGCAATGGGATGGCTTCAGAAACAGGTCATTACAAAAGAAAATCCAATTACAAAACCGATTCTTCGCGAAGTAGTGGAAGACAGTTACAAACGTCTGATCGCACCTGCGATTGAGCGTGAGATTCGAAGTGATCTGACAGAAAAGGCCGAAGACGGGGCAATCCATGTATTTGGAAAGAATCTGGAGCAGCTTCTGATGCAGCCTCCAATCGTTGGTAAAGTAGTTCTTGGATGGGACCCGGCTTTCCGTACAGGCTGTAAACTGGCTGTTGTAGATGAGACAGGAAAGGTCCTTGATACAACTGTTATTTATCCGACAGCGCCGACAAATGATGCAAAGATCCGCGCTGCAAAAGAAACACTTAAGAAGCTGATCAAAAAGTATAATGTTTCTCTGATCTCTCTGGGCAATGGAACAGCATCCAGAGAATCTGAGCAGATCATTGTAGAACTTCTGAAAGAAATTCCAGAGAAGGTACAGTATGTGATCACAAATGAGGCAGGAGCTTCTGTATATTCCGCAAGTAAACTGGCAACTGAGGAATTCCCGAATTTTGATGTCGGACAGAGAAGTGCGGCTTCTATCGCAAGACGTCTGCAGGATCCGCTGGCAGAGCTGGTCAAGATCACTCCACAGTCTATCGGTGTAGGACAGTATCAGCATGATATGAATCAGAAGAAGCTCGGAGAGGCTCTGAGTGGAGTCGTAGAGGACTGTGTAAATAAAGTTGGGGTGGATCTGAATACAGCATCTGCATCCCTTCTGGAATATATTTCAGGTATCAGTAAAGTGATCGCGAAGAACATCGTGGCTTATCGGGAAGAGAACGGAAGATTTGAAAGTCGTCGTGAGCTTCTCAAAGTTGCAAAACTCGGACCGAAAGCATTTGAACAGTGTGCAGGTTTTGCACGTATCACAGGCGGAAAGAATCCGCTGGATGCGACAAGTGTTCATCCGGAAAGCTATGAAGCTGCGCAGAAGGTTCTGGAAAAACTGGGATACAAACCAGAAGATATCACTGCTGGCAAACTGAGTGGTATTTCCAGACAGATTAAGAATTACAAAAAACTGGCAGAAGAGCTTGGAGTTGGTGAACCGACACTTCGTGATATTGTCAAAGAACTGGAAAAACCGGCACGAGATCCTCGTGATGAGATGCCGAAGCCGGTACTGAGAACAGATGTACTTGATATGAAGGACCTGAAAGAAGGCATGATCCTTAAAGGAACCGTACGTAATGTAATTGACTTTGGGGCATTTGTCGATATCGGTGTACATCAGGATGGACTTGTGCATATCTCTGAGATGACCGAGAGATATATCAAACATCCACTGGAGGCAGTGTCTGTTGGGGATGTTGTAGATGTACGAGTGATTGGAGTGGATTTGAAGAAGAAGCGAATCAGCTTGTCCATGAAGGGGATCAAATAAAGCAGGGAATCTATTTTAATAGCGGGCTAGCAGATGGGATGAATGATGCGTAAGAGAAGGATGTGTGTGCAGGATGAATGTGCATGAATCCCTGAAACGGCTTCATCGCCCGGAAATACTAAGAATATACCCTGTCTGTTAAAAACATGAATCAAAAGTGCATAACTCGCCTGACGGCTCAGACAATGCACTTTATGCTTCATAACACAGACTGGGTATATTCAAGTATTTCTACGGACGATTGCAGAGGTTTCTGGAATTCATGCACATTATACCTGCCATTCTAACATACTGGTACTTACGCAAACATACATCCCATCTGCAGCCCGTTTTTACGTTTTCGCAAGCTTTATAAAAGCCCCTTGACCTGGACAGCGCTATTTATAGTATCGTGCGGGGAAAATAACCGGATTATGCCTATCAAAGCCATGCTGTCGATTTCCTGCTCCTTGCTATAGCCTTCTGCGGCGTGTGGTCGGGATCCCTCCGGGAAGGAGGCAGCTGAGCGAGATGGGGGAGGAGGTAAAGATAAAATATTTGGAATTTAAAATAGACTTAAGAATATTATAGAAAATATGAGTGGAATATGATTGGCGTTATTATAGAAACTATAGAAGGACTTGAGACAATTTTCTTACTGTGAACATAAAGTATATTTTTTCCAAATTACAGCAACTAAAAAAGATATATGATTAATTCAACATCTGCAAGAATCCTGGAAGTTCTTAGGAATGTTCCGAGTGTGTTATTCATAAAAATCACACTGTTTGAGCGTCAGCGAGTTTGTGATTTTTATGAATGTATTTAACACGAGGGTTATTCCTTAGTACTTCCGGATGATGAAGCCGTTGAAAAATCATATATCTTTAATTAGTTGCGTGAATATTAATAGTAATATCAATAGTAATATTACTTCTTTAATGTTTGCGTAAAAGAAAAACCATATCTTTTACGAAATCCCCATCTCAGCTCAGCAGAGCAGAATCATTGGAGAACTCCTGTCCGCTGGCTTTCTCAAACTGATCCAGCAGATTTCTTACCGTAAGCTTCTTCTTTTCTTCCCCCTGAATATCCAGGATAATCTTTCCTTCCATCATCATGATCAGGCGGTTTCCGTGTGTAATAGCGTCCTGCATGTTATGAGTGATCATCATTGTTGTCAGATGATCGCGGTTTACGATCATCTCAGTGATCTCAAGGACCTTGGCTGCTGTTTTCGGGTCAAGGGCTGCGGTATGCTCATCGAGGAGCAGAAGCTTTGGTTTCTGGAGGGTTGCCATCAGCAGAGTAAGTGCTTGGCGCTGTCCACCGGAGAGAAGTCCGACTTTGGAAGTAAGGCGATCTTCCAGTCCAAGGCCAAGAATCTTCAGAAGTTCTTTATATTCTTCGCGTTCTTTCTTTGTGATTCCTGGTTTCAGGAAACGTGTTTTGCCGCGACGTTTAGCAAGGGCAAGGTTTTCTTCAATTCCCATTGTGGCAGCTGTTCCTGTCATAGGATCCTGGAATACGCGTCCCAGGTAAGCTGCTCTTTTGTGCTCGGATAATTTGGTAACGTCGATTCCGTCAATGATGATCTGGCCTTCATCGACCATCCAGGTACCTGCAACAGCGTTCAGCATCGTGGATTTACCGGCACCATTACCACCGATAACAGTTACGAAATCTCCCTCGTTCAGTGTAAGGTTCAGACCATTCAGAGCCACTTTCTCATTAATGGTTCCAGGATTAAAGGTTTTATATATATTCTTAAGTTCTAGCATTATTTGTTACCTCCACGTTTTACTGGTTTAGAAAAATACTTTGCTTTCCAGTATGGAACAGCAAGGAAGACTGCAACTACAAGTGCGGACAGCATCTTCAGAAGGTCTGTATCAATACCCATCCAGATAACTGTCTGGAGTACCAGATAGTAGAGGATAGAACCAAAAGCAACGCTAAGAAGACGAAGCGCAAAGTTATGGAAGATCTTTCCAAAGATTGCTTCACCGATGATAACTGCAGCAAGACCGATAACGATAGCACCACGTCCCATGTTGACATCAGCAAATCCCTGATACTGTGCAAGGAGAGCACTGGAAAGCGCAACCAGTCCGTTGGAGATCATAAGACCAAGAACTTTACATACATCCGTATTGATTCCCTGTGCACGGGACATATTCGGATTACATCCGGTAGCGCGGAGGGAGCATCCAAGTTCTGTACCGAAGAACCAGTAAAGGATTGCAATCAGAACAACGATAAAGATTGCAACGATGAAAATTGTATTCTGATAAAATGGAACATTTTTTACATTACGGAGGGAAACAAGCAGATCAAATTTGTTTCCGTTTACTGCCTGGTTTGCTTTTCCCATGATCTTAAGGTTGGCAGAGTAAAGACCAAGCTGAGTCAGGATTCCAGCGAGGATCGCAGGGATTCCCATGAATGTGTGGAAGATACCTGTAGCGAGACCGGCAAGCATTCCGGCTCCGGTAGCAGCAAGCATAGAAACCCACACACTGTGACCGCTCATCAGCATCATAACGCAGACAGCACCGCCAGTACACATGGTGCCGTCAACAGTAAGGTCGGCTACATCGAGGATACGGAAGGTGAGATAAACACCAATTGCCATGATTCCCCAGATCAGACCCTGCGCAGCAGCACCTGGAAGTGCATTGATTAAAGTAAGAATATTCATTTTTCAGTTCCTCCTGATAGCACAGAAAGCGAGAAAGGATAATTCCTTTCCCGCTGCCTGTATAAATTTGTAATGTTTGATTATCTTCGAAAATTATTCAGCCTCTTCGGTTGTTTCCTCTTCAGATGTCTCGTCTTTTGCTGCATCATCATCAGAAGCTTCTTCTTCGTCTGCACCGATTGCTACATAATCATCCGGAACTTCAATACCGAGTTCTTCACAGATTTCCGGGTTGTATTCTTTTGTGAACTGTGGAGCATATTCAATTGGCATTTTGGAAATATCTTCACCATCTACAAGAACTTTGAGAGCCATTTTACCGGTAGCAACACCGAGGTCATAGTAGTTGATGGAAAGTGTGGCAACACCGCATCCTTCACAGATACCTTCTTCACCTGCGATTACCGGAACTTTTTCCGGAAGACAGATGTTGTTGATGATCTCTGTATTAGATGCAACAGTATTATCAGTCGGAACATAGATCACATCACTCTCAGTAGCTGCTGTTGTAGCAACAGAAGAGAGGTCGTTGGAGTCTGAGAATGCATAGTAAGTACATGTGTAACCTAATTTCTCAAGAGCTGCTTTTACTGTATCAACCTGATACTGGGAATTGGCTTCTGCTGAACAGTAGATAAGACCAACATTTTTTGCATCTGGGAACAGTTCGTTGAGCATTGCAGCCTGATCTTCAAGCGGAGCAAGGTCTGATGTACCGGAGATGTTTCCGCCAACAGTTCCATCGAAATCATCCAGATCAAGTGCTACACCGTATTCTGTAACAGCTGTACCAAGAATCGGGATATCAGATGTTCCTGCTGATGCTGCCTGAAGTGCAGGTGTAGCGTTTGCAAGAATCAGATCAACGTTTTTAGAAACAAAGTCGGTGATGATTGTAGAACATGTATTGGAATCACCCTGAGCGTTCTGCTCATCGAAAGTTACTTTATCGCCAAGTTCTTCTGTGATCGCATCTTTGAATCCCTGTGTTGCAGCGTCCAGTGCTTCGTGCTGTACGAGCTGGCAGATACCGATGTTGTATGTTTTATCATCTGCTTTATCTGCTGCAAATACGCTGACACCACCCATGCCAACTACCATTGTTGCAGACAGAATGCCTGCTAAAATCTGCTTTTTCATATTTTTAAACCTCCTGATTTTACTGATTCATGTTCGAATCAAATTAACTTTCTAAAGTATAACGCTTTAACGTGAAAAAGTCAAGAAAATTATTATTTCCTAATTAATATACAAAAAAAATTAGGTTATCAAATAAATAGTACGTTTTTTGCAAATTTATTGACAATTTAAAAAGTGCCATGTATAGTAAAAGTACTTGCAAAGAGGCGTAACTGAGAAAGTTGTGCCTCTTTTGTTCCGCAACAGGAGTAAGAGCACAGAAAACGGAGGAAAGAAGAATGAAAAAAGCATTGGCAATTGGACTTGCAGCAGCTATGGCAGTTACTATGACTGCACCTGTATACGCAAGTGACGACAGCGAAAGTGGCAAAGGTATTGCAAAGGAAGACCTCAAGATTGGTGCAATTTACATCGGCGATGAGAACGAAGGTTACACAGCAGCTCATATGGCTGGTATCGATGAAATGCAGGAGGCACTTGGCCTTGACGATTCACAGGTTATTGAAAAAACTCTGATCGGTGAAGATGAGGGATGCTACGATGCAGCAGCAGACCTTGCAGATCAGGGCTGCCAGATCATTTTTGCAAACAGCTTCGGACATGAGACTTATATCCTTGAAGCAGCAGGGGAATATCCGGATGTGCAGTTCTGTCATGCAACTGGAACTCAGGCAGCATCAAGCGGACTTTCCAATATGCACAACTACTTCACAAACATTTATGAAGCTCGTTATGTGTCCGGTGTAGTAGCTGGCCTTAAACTGAATCAGATGATCGAAGATGGAACTATTACAGAAGATAGCTGCAAGATGGGTTATGTTGGTGCATTCCCGTACGCAGAGGTTATTTCCGGATATACTTCTTTCTACCTTGGCGCAAAGAGTGTATGCCCGTCCGTAACTATGGAAGTAAAATATACAAACAGCTGGGCAAGCTTCGACCTTGAAAAAGAATGTGCAGATGCGCTGATTTCTGATGGATGTGTTCTGATCAGCCAGCACGCAGATACAACAGGTGCTCCGACAGCATGTGAAGCAGCAGGCGTTCCTTGCGTTGGATACAATATTGATATGACATCTGTTGCACCGAATACAGCTCTTACTTCTGCATCTATGGACTGGGGTGTATATTACACATATGCAGTACAGTGCATGCTTGATGGAACAGCAATTGATACTGACTGGTGCAAAGGCTTCTCCGACGGCGCTGACAAGATCACACCTCTCAATGAAAAAGTTGTAGCAGAAGGAACAGACGAAAAAGTAAAAGAAGTGGAAGATGCACTTGCAGACGGATCCCTTCATGTATTCGATACTTCTACATTTACAGTAGATGGCAAAGAACTTACTACTTATAAGAAAGATGGCAGTGATACAGAATATGTTTCTGACGGATATTTCCATGAATCAGAATATGGTTCTGCACCGGCATTTGATGTAGCTATCGATGGAATCACATCTATCACAGAATAAGATCTGAAACAGGCGGAGCTGCTGGGTCAGCAGCTCTGCTTTTTTTCTTGTTATACGTGCAAAGGAAGTCTTCAGGGCGGAGGTTTCTTTTGCAGATATGACAATATATCAGATAAAAGGAGGGAACGATAGTGGAAGAAACTTATGCACTTGAGCTTAGAGATATTTCCAAGCGATTTGGATCAGTTCAGGCGAATGACCATGTAAATCTTACACTGAGGAAATCAGAGATTCTCGCAATTTTAGGTGAGAATGGAAGCGGTAAAACGACTCTGATGAATATGATCTATGGAATTTATTATCCAGATGAAGGTCATATTTTTGTAAATGGGAAGGAAGTAAAAATCCGTTCGCCAAAAGACTCCTATGAATTAGGAATAGGTATGGTACATCAGCATTTCAAACTGGTAGATGTACTTACGGCAGCAGAAAATATTGTATTGGGCCTGCCTGGTAAGGCCAGACTCAATATGAAAAAAATAACCGAAGATATTCAGAAACTGGTCAATAAATATGGTTTTGATCTGGACCTTTCCAAAAAAATCTACGAAATGTCCGTTTCTGAAAAACAGACAGTTGAAATTGTGAAGATGCTGTATCGTGGAGCAAGGATCCTGATCCTGGATGAGCCGACAGCAGTGTTGACGCCACAGGAAGCCGACAGGCTGTTCGATATTCTTCGAAACATGCGTGACGATGGATGTTCGATCATTATCATTACCCATAAATTGCAGGAGGTTCTTGCTTTGTCTGACCGCGTTGCAATTCTTCGAAAGGGTCAGTATATTGACACGGTAGAGACAGCACAGGCCAATGTGCAGAGTCTTTCAGAAATGATGGTTGGAGCCAAAGTAGATCTGAACATCGAACGTCCGAAACCTGAAAATGTAAAACCGCGTCTGATCATTGATGGAATCAACTGTAAGGACAAAGAAAATGTCAAGACACTGGATGATGTGGATCTGACAGTCAATACAGGGGAGATTCTTGGAATTGCCGGCATTTCAGGAAGTGGACAGAAAGAACTTCTTGAGGCGATTGCAGGACTGCAGAATGTAGAAAGCGGTTCCATACGTCTGTTGGATGATAACGGAGGCGAAATGGAACTTTCCGGAATGGATTCTATTTCCATTAATGAAGCGGGAATCAGCCTTGCTTTCGTTCCGGAGGATCGTATTGGTATGGGACTTGTCGGTGATATGGATATGACAGACAATATGATGATCCGAAGCTATCGTAATGGAAAGGGACCTTTCCTGGATCGTAAAGGACCAAGAGCACTTGCAGAGAAGATTAAAGATCAGCTGGAAGTTATGACACCAAGTATCTCTGCACCGGTCCGCCAGATGTCAGGTGGTAATGTACAGAAAGTTCTGGTAGGAAGAGAAATCGCACAGAATCCAAAAGTTCTTCTTGTAGCATTCCCGACTCGCGGTGTGGATATCAATACCTCTCATGTTATTTATCAGCTTCTGAATGAGCAGAAGAAAAAAGGCGTAGCAGTTGTCTGCGTAATTGAAGATCTTGATGTAGTACTTGAACTCTGTGACCGCATTGCGGTACTGTGTGGAGGAAAAATCAGCGGAGTGGTTGATGGCAGAACTGCAACCAAAGAAGGAATCGGTCTTCTCATGACGAAACATGAAAAAGGAGGGGTTGTCAATGAATAAAGAACCTTTCTTACAGGTAAGTAAAAGAAGAAACAAAGCCGGATGGCAGGAAAGACTGCTGATTCGATTTATTGCGCTGATCCTTGCACTGATCGTGTGCGGTGCTGTAATCGTCGCACTTGTCAAGATGAATCCGGTAGATGTATATAAAGCAATCTGGGATGGAGCAATGGGATCGGAACGTCGTATCTGGCAGACAATACGTGATACGATGGTTCTTCTGTGTATTGCAATCGGACTTGCTCCGGCATTCAAAATGAAATTCTGGAATATCGGTGCAGAAGGCCAGATCCTGATTGGTGGAGCCTGCTCCGCAGCGGTGATGATCTATGCAGGTGATAAAATGTCACCGGTGATCTTACTTATTGTTATGTTTATTGCAAGTGCACTTGGCGGCATGATATGGGGTATGATCCCGGCGGTATTCAAAGCATACTGGAATACAAATGAAACACTTTTTACTCTGATGCTGAATTATGTTGCCATGCAGGTGGTTACATATTGTATCGTTTTCTGGGAAAATCCAAAAGGTTCTAATACTGTTGGTATCATTAATCAGGCAACACAGGCAGGCTGGCTGCCGGAACTGTTTGGACAGAAATACGGCTGGAATGTTCTGATCGTTCTGATTTTGACTGTTGGGATGTTCATTTATCTGAAATACTGCAAACAGGGTTATGAGATCGCTGTAGTTGGTGAGAGTGAGAATACTGCAAAATATGCCGGTATCCATGTAAAGAAAGTTATTATCCGTACCATGGCAATTTCCGGTGCAATCTGTGGTATCGCAGGATTTGTTATTGTAAGTGGTGCGAGCCATACAATCTCTACTGCAACAGCAGGAGGACGTGGATTTACAGCAATCATCGTTGCATGGCTTTCCAAATTCAATACTTTTATTATGGTGGCTGTATCTTTTGGTATTGTATTTATGAATCAGGGTGCTGTTCAGATTGCGACTCAGTATGGATTGAATGAAAATGCATCCGATGTTATTCTCGGCATTATTCTGTTTTTCCTGATCGGGGCAGAATTCTTTATCAACTACAGAGTAAAGCGTACAAAAAAATAGGAGGTAGATGCAATGAGTGTACTGACCATCTTTATTCAAAAAGCAATTGTCCAGGGCATCTGTATTCTTTATGGTGCGCTTGGTGAAATCATGACGGAGAAATCCGGAAACCTGAATCTTGGTATTCCGGGAATTATGTATATGGGCGGTATTGCCGGCCTGATGGGAGCTTTTCTTTATGAAAAAGATAACCCGAATCCGAATGCATTTATAGGTGTCCTGATATCGTTTGTATGTGCCTTTGCATGTGCAATGATCGGTGGCCTGATCTACAGTATCCTGACCATTACTCTTCGTGTAAATCAGAACGTAACCGGTCTTGCTCTTACAATCTTTGGTACAGGTTTTGGTAACTTCTTTGGTGGTTCTATTTCCAAACTTGCCGGTGGTGTCGGACAGATTTCTGTAAAAGTAACAGGAAGTGCTTACACAGCCAAAATCCCGGGATTATCTAAGATTCCGGTAATCGGACCGATTTTATTCAATTATGGATTTATGACATATCTCTGTGTGATCGTAGCGGTGGTTTTGTCTTTCTTCTTATTTAAGACAAGAGCAGGCTTGAATCTTCGTGCAATTGGCGAGAATCCTGGAACAGCAGATGCAGCAGGTATCAATGTTATCAAATACAAATATCTGTCTACCTGTATCGGAGCAGGGCTTGCCGGACTTGGCGGACTCTATTTCGTAATGGAATATTCCGGCGGAACCTGGACAGACAATGGATTTGGTGACCGTGGATGGCTTGCAGTTGCGCTGGTAATCTTCGCCCTGTGGAAACCACTGAATGCAATCTGGGGAGCGTTCCTTTTCGGAGCACTTTATATCCTGTATCTGTATATCCCGGGACTGGGACGAAGTATGCAGGAGGTGTTTAAGGCACTGCCGTATGTGGTAACGATTATCGTACTGGTGTTTACAAGCTTCCGAAAGAAGAAGGAGCACCAGCCGCCGGCGGGACTTGGATTGCCGTATTTCCGTGAGGAGAGATAATAAAGGATTCCCGGTGATTATGGGATAATTAAATGAACCAGATGGGATTTTCGATAAATGTTCCTCTGGATACGTCTTAATTCAGAACTTCTAAGGTACCAAGGTGTACAGAACTTTGCTAAGAACAATACAGAAAATACTTTAAGCATATCCTTCTTTCTAAAATTTATATTGCATTCTTATAAAGTTAGTTATATAATACAGAAATATAAAAGAAAATTCTTCGGGGCAGGGTGACCGACGCAGTTGGAATTCCCTACCGGCGGTAAAGTCCGCGACCCGCGTAAGGCGGCTGATCCGGTGACTGGCACAAGTCAGAATTCCGGAACCGACAGTAAAGTCTGGATGAGAGAAGAACACGAATAATTCATACGTGCTCAGTACCCCGGGAAGATTATTCCCGGGATTTTTTTATGCAGCAGAAACTAATCTCCCCACTAAACTTATCTGCAGCATAGCGTAGAATTTTCTTTTAGAAAAAAAGAACAATTCAAAAAGGAGAGATAAGTATGAGTGAACAGGTTTTAAAAAGTGGAAACGTAATGGAGAGGAGTCGTACAAGAACGATCACACAGATCGCAATGCTTGGAGCCCTCGCCGGAATATTAATGAATTTTGAATTCCCGCTCCCATTCCTGGCACCATCCTTCTATCAGCTGGATTTCTCTGAGATTCCGGTACTGGTAGGAGCCTTCGCAATGGGACCGATCGCAGGTATCCTGATCGAAGTGGTAAAAGTTCTGGTGCATCTTGTAACAATGGGAACTATGACAGCAGGTGTTGGTGATTTTGCAAACTTCCTCTTTGGATGTACATTTGTTGTACCGGCAGGAATCATCTACAGACTGCATCATAACAAGAGTCGCAAACATGCCGTTATTGGAATGGCAGCAGGTACAGTACTGACAACAGCAGCAGCCTGCCTTATGAATGCATTTGTACTGCTTCCGGCATATGGCAAAGCATTTGGTATGCCGATCGAAGCATTTATTGAAATGGGATCAGCAGTACATCCTTCTGTAAACAGCCTTCTTGGTTTTGTAGCATTGATCATCGTTCCATTTAACTTATTTAAATATATTCTGATTTCTGTAATCGTATTCTTTATTTATAAAAGAATTCGTGTTATCCTTAAGGGAGACTGATTCAGGCACAGCAGACAGAGTGTGCAGAAAAGAGGAAACCCATGGGAAAGATTCATAATGTAGAAAAAATGACAGATAACCGTTTTGTCAATCTGTATCATGTGGATGCTACAAGTGTTCACAATACCCCGGTGTCTTATTACGTGGCATCCAGAGCAAAGGATGTTCCGGCGCTGAAACTGAAGACCGGACGTAATGATCCGGATGGTGTGATCATTTATAGTATCTATGGACAAAAGAAGGACAAGGTTGTTCTGGTACGCCAGTATCGTTACACATTGGGCGATTACATTTATGAATTTCCGGCAGGTCTGGTTGAGCCAGGCGAAGATTTCCATGAAGGTGCAGTCCGTGAGATGTATGAAGAAACTGGTCTTAAACTGGAACCTTTGAAAGTAGATCCTGCATTCGAAAAGCCGTATTTTACAACAGTAGGTATGACAGATGAATCCTGTGCAACTGTATACGGCTATGCCAGCGGTGAGATCAGTAAGGCAGCACAGGAAGACAGTGAGGAAATTGAAATCGTACTCGCTGACCGTACCGAAGTAAAACGAATCCTCAAAGAAGAACGTGTGGCAATTATGTGTGCCTATATGCTGATGCATTTTTTAAAGGATGAGGATCCATTTGAGTTTTTGAACTAATATGGCTGAAATGTCATGACCGCCTTGTGTGGATTGACATTTCAGTTTTTTTTACACATGAATGTGAGGCGTTAAAGATGAAAGAAATAACGGATTTTTTAAGAGACGAAGGAATCAGTCCGGAACTGATTCAGGAGGTACAGGAGTTTTCTGCGACTCACCCGGTGAAGGACGGGCTGAAGGGAAGGATTCCTGTGCCTCATTTTTTTTATTATGGAAAAAAAGTGTGGGAGGAAGCTCTGGCAGCACTTTTGTGTGGAAAGAATCTATTGCTTTCAGGTGAAAAAGCCACGGGGAAAAATGTACTTGCGGAAAATCTGGCAGCAGTTTTCGGCCGTCCTGCCTGGGATATCTCATTTCATGTCAATATGGATGCGTCTTCGCTTATCGGCACGGATACTTTCAGAAACGGGAAGGTTGAATTCAGACCAGGACCAGTATACAGCTGTGCGTGCAATGGAGGCTTTGGTATATTCGATGAGATCAATATGGCAAGAAATGAAGCACTTGCAGTTTTGCATTCTGCATTGGATTTCAGGCGGGTTATAGACGTTCCCGGATATGAAAGAATAACTCTGGCAGACGATACTCGCTTTATTGCAACGATGAACTATAACTATGCAGGAACACGAGAATTGAATGAAGCACTTGCGTCAAGATTTGTAGTGATCCGTATGCCTGCACTTACACTGGAAGATCTGCAGAGGCTTTTAAGAGAACAGTTTCCAGATCTTTCTTCTAAATATAATAAGCAGTTTGGATTACTTTTTATGGATATCCAGAAAAAATGTGAAAGTGGAGAACTGACTTCAAAAGCAATGGATCTTCGTGGACTCTTGGATGCAATCAGCCTGATGCACAAAGGAATTCCAGTCAGAGATGCTCTTGATCTTGGCGTGACAAATAAAATATTTGACAGTTATGAGCAGGCTCTGCTCAGTGATGTGATGAATGCCAGAATTTCTATGAAACTCAAAGCTTCGGAGGTGTTTGATGGATGACCGGATCTTATACAGAAGTACAGAGACGGGCCGCCAATCAGATTTGGGGTGCTGCTGGCCATTATGATTTTGAACCAATGTTTCTGGCAATACACAGTCAGGAAAACAGGCCGGATTTTTATATGAATCTGGTCATAGGACTTGCATATAAATATTTTGGCCAAAAGACACTTACAGAACTTTTTGTGCGGTGGCAGGGAGATAGCCGGCAGCAGATGCTGGATGATCTGGCCTGGATTTATATAGAACAGATCGTGTACAAGCTTGAAATTCCGATTAGACCGGCACTGGAAGAGGTGCGGATGGATTACGCAGAAGCTTTTTTTGCAGGAGAGTATAAGCTGTCACGGCAGGAATGGATGAGCAAAAATCAATTGGTATATACCCTGCAGTCTGCCAGGTGGAGCAGAGTATCAGGCAGAAAACTTCCAGTGATGACGCCATTTGAGAAAAAATTGCTTTTGGCTCTGACTCCGGAAAATAAAGTGTCACAGGAAGAAATTATAGAGAAGCTGGTAAGTATTTACAAAACTTTTTATTTATTTGATGGGAAAAAGCATATCAGAAAACCATTAATGCTCCATTTTACTGGAACAGCGGCCAGGCTGCTGACTCGAATCATGCCGGCTCAACTGGTAAAGACAGACCGGGTTGTGGTAATGCGTTCTTCACAGGCTGACAGCAGCCAGAATGGAATCATGCAGAATAAAAGCAGCAGTCATATGATCTTAAAAAAAGAAGAAACCGATCATGCATATATAGAAAACTGCTTTGGAAGGTCACTGTATTCAAAACAGGAACTGGCAAGGACCGAGAAAGAACTCTGTAAAGGAAATCACGCAGGCTGCCACGTATGGTTTACGGATGGAAAATATATTCCAAAAGAGAAAATATCGGCAGAAAACCGTTATCTAAGAAATCAGGCACAGCTTCAGATGGAAAGAAACAGAATATATTATTATAAAAATCAAAAACTGTATCAGAGTATTATCGCACAGCTTTCGTCACAGATAAGAAATTGTATGATGGTTCATCAGCAGCCGGATATACTGCCTGGCAGATCTGGACGCCTTGATCCTGCGAGAGTGTGGAGATCGGAATATGTCATGGATGATCGGGTCTTTCATGCTAATTATGAAGAGAAAAAGCCACTGTTTACGGTGGATCTTCTTTTGGATGCGTCTGCGTCAAGATTACAGTATCAGGAAATGATCGCTGCGCAGGGAGTGATTCTTTCAGAAAGTCTTCAGGCATGTCATATTCCGGTCAGAGTTTCGGAATTCTGCAGTGTACGCGGATATACAGTGCTTCGGATTCTGAAGGCATTTGAGGAGAAAAAAAGTGATGACGTTTTTCGATACTTTGCAACTGGCTGGAATCGTGACGGACTTGTCATGCGGGAGATGAATGAACTTCTGAGATCCCATAGTGGATCAGCTGACCGTCATCTGCTTATTTTACTGACGGATGCGGAACCAAATGACAGTTTTCGTATACAGTCTTCAGAACAGTTTCCATTTGGAAAGGACTATGGAGATGAGGCAGCTGTTAATGATACAGCGGCTGAAGTGCGGGCATTGCAACGAAAAGGTATCTGTGTTTCTGCTGTATTTATGGGAACGGATGCAGGCGCATTGAAGGCAGAAATAATTTATGGAAAAGAATATACCAGAATACAGGAGGTCGGACAGTTGGCCAGGGCAGCAGGTTTGCTGATCCAGAAGGAAATAAGTAAAATTGATTTATAAATATGATAAATAAATAACAAAGATGTTATGGAATAGACAAATAAAATTGTATACAATATTCCTGTATATTTATAAGAATAATAGACAAATTTAACAATAACTATTGTTTTTTAAACGAGAAGTTTTATAATAATAATTGCTAAGCAGAGTGTATGGTAAGCTGATCTGCCATACTTTGACAAAATTATGACAACTGCGAATTGCAGTAGAGGGAGGGATTTAAATGATCAGTTTTATTTTATGTCTGGCACTTCTGATTATCGGTTACTTTACCTATGGTAAGGTCGTTGATAACACTTTTGGACCGGATGATCGTGAAACCCCGGCGGTAAGCATCAACGACGGAGTGGATTATGTAGTGATGCCACAGTGGAAACTGTTCCTTGTACAGCTTCTTAACATTGCAGGATTGGGACCTATTTTTGGTGCGATGCAGGGTGCATTGTGGGGACCAATCGTATTTCTCTGGATCACGTTTGGTACAATTTTTGCCGGCGGTGTTCATGACTACTTCTCTGGAATGATCAGCGAACGTAATTCCGGAAGCTCAGTAGCAGAATTTACAGGTAAATACCTCGGCGGTGTTATGCAGAACATCATGCGAGTATTTTCAGTAGTGCTCCTGATCATGGTTGGTACTGTTTTTGCAGTAGGTCCGGCAGGTCTGATCGTTACCCTGTGTAAGAATGGCGGACTGTCAGGTATTCTTACCACTACACTGTTCTGGCTTATTCTTATTTTAGTGTATTATTTTATTGCAACATTTATTTCCATTGATAAGATCATCGGTAAGATTTACCCGGTATTTGGTCTCTGCCTGATCATTATGGCAGTTGGTGTTATCATAGGAATCTATACAAATCCTGAATTTACGATTCCTGAAATCTGGAGTCATATGTACAGTATGCATCCGGCAGGAACACCAATCTGGAGCTTTATGTTTATCACTGTAGCCTGTGGTGCAATCTCCGGTTTCCATTCTACTCAGTCACCATTGATGGCTCGTTGTATGAAGAGTGAGAAACAGGGTCACTTTGTATTTTATGGTGCAATGGTTGCAGAAGGTATCATTGCACTGATCTGGGCAGCAGCCGGATGTGCTCTTTATAAAGTTACAGGCGGATTGAATACAGGTCTTGCAGAAATTCTTTCCGGTGGCCAGTCAGCAGCTATCTATGATGTATGTTCCAAGACAATGGGTGGTGTTGGTATTGCACTTGCGATGATCGGTGTTGTTGTATGTCCTATTACTTCAGGTGATACGGCTTTCCGTTCAGCAAGACTTACTCTGTCTGACTGGTTCCATATTGATCAGGGAAGATACGCTAACAGACTGAAACTTTGTATTCCGGTTCTTGGTGTTGGCGCTGTTCTTGGTATTGGTAATGCAGTTGGCGCAATTGACTATACAGTTATCTGGCGTTATTTTAGCTGGACAAACCAGACACTTGCAATGATCGTTCTCTGGGCAGCATCCATGTATCTGGTAAGTGAAAAGAAAAACTTCTGGATCACAGCAGTTCCGGCCACTTTTATGAGTGCAGTTTCCAGTACATATTTCATCCTTGCACCGGAATGTCTTGGCGGTCTGATCAATTCCAAAACGGCAGAAGGCGCAGTTGTTTATAATACAGCTGTAGCTTATCCGATAGGTATTATTTTTGCAATCGTACTTCTTGTTATTTTCCTTCGCGCAGCGAAGAAACATGCAGCTGCCTGAAACTATTTTAAGTGAGGTCTGATATCATGATTTTTAAACCACATCCACTTAGTACATCTCAGCTTCCGGCACCGGAACTTGAGGAAGACAGAAAATCCTGTCGTAAGGTCGGCCCCTGTGGGATCGGAAAGAAAGCAATTTACCTGAACAGCTTTTATGTAGACAGGTGCTATTATATTCCTTTTACGGCGGTCCGACGCGTCTTTAAACGCGTGGCTATGAGTAAGGGTGGATTTTCTGGAAAAGGAATGTTTGCCAGTATTCCGTATCTGGTTGTGGAGTATGATGACGGACAGCAGAAACAATGCAATTTCAAATATGAAAATCAGGTAGATGATCTTTTGAAACTGCTTTCAGCTGAGCAGCCACAGATACGGCTGCTCAGTGAGGCCGCGGAAGCGAAGCTGGAAAAGCAGAAAGCAGAGAAAGAACGGGAGCTGCGTTCCAGACCGGAAATAACCACTCAGTCACAAAAAGAAGTGGCAAAGCTTCAGAGGGCCATTGATTACCTGGACCAGAAACCTCAGTTAAGTGAGAATCTGAGCCGGGCGGCGGGAAGACGACGGACCTATCAGTGCACAAGTCCAAGCTATCGCTGGGTTGCAATGGCAATTACTATGCTGGGATTTGTAGCAGTGGCGGCAGGAATTTATTCATTTATTGTACACAATGATTTTGCAGTATACTTTCTTTTGTTTGGTATCGCTGCTGTTTTTACCTTTGCCGGTTTCAGTGTTCTGCCAACGGCACGTAATAATCGAAAAGCAATCATGAGCCAGGATGAACAGGCACGAAAGCAAATGGAAGATTACGTTAAAGGTTATCCGGATTTTCCGGTACCTGCCAGATATGCTCACCCGATGGTACTGAAACGGATGCAGAGAGTGATCGAACAGGGACGTGCAGAAGAAAAAGGCCAGGCACTTGAAATTGTCAAGGAAGATCTCAAAGCATTGAACAGTGATGTGAAAGTATCGCAGGAAGAATATGATGAGGTAGTTGCGATTAAGCCAATGTTTTTGAATGCTATGTATCAGTAAAGCTGCTGTGAACGGAGTGGACAGTAATTCAGTAAAAATAGAATCAGTAAAAATATAAAATAGCGGGTTGACAAGTTCTGGGCTGACGTGTTATATTTTCATCAGTTGTAGTGTGTAACTCGATTTCAGGAGGCATTAACTATACATAACTAGGAGTGT
Organism: Blautia obeum ATCC 29174; assembly: GCF_025147765.1. NCBI lineage: Bacteria > Bacillati > Bacillota > Clostridia > Lachnospirales > Lachnospiraceae > Blautia > Blautia obeum. Next base: position 3,106,570 of record NZ_CP102265.1, on the reverse strand, counting down.
TTATGTATATTAGTGCCTTTTTTTGTACAAAAGTTGCTGTAAACAGTAACAAAAACCGGTTGTTTAAGGCCTTTTATATGTACTCACTTCTATCAAATATATAGAAGGAGAGTGTCAGATGAAAGACAAGATTTTTGGTGTTTTACAGCGAGTTGGACGAAGCTTCATGCTCCCGATCGCAATCCTTCCGGTAGCCGGACTTCTTCTTGGTATCGGAAGTTCTTTCACCAATGCAACAACGATTGAGACATATGGCCTGACAAAGATTCTGGGTGACGGAACACTGCTTCATTCCCTGATGGTGATCATGAACAGCGTAGGAAGTGCAGTCTTTAATAACCTGCCACTGATTTTTGCAGTTGGTGTTGCAATTGGTATGGCAAAGAAAGAAAAAGAAGTTGCAGCTTTATCAGCAGTTATCGCATTTTTCGTAATGAATACAGCGATCAATGCGATGCTGACAGTTACAGGACAGATTCTTGCAAATGGAGAGATCGCAGAATCCGTTCTTGAGGGAACGATCACTTCTGTCTGCGGTATCCAGTCACTGCAGATGGGCGTTTTTGGTGGTATTATCGTAGGACTTGGAGTAGCAGCTCTGCATAATAAATTTTACAGAATACAGCTGCCGAATGCACTGTCATTTTTTGGAGGTACCCGTTTCGTTCCGATCATTTCCACGATCGTCTATATGTTTGTGGGAATTCTTCTGTATTTTGTATGGCCGGTAGTTCAGAACGGAATCTACGCTCTGGGCGGTCTTGTAACAGGAACCGGTTATGTTGGAACACTGATTTTTGGACTTATTAAACGTGCTCTGATTCCATTTGGTCTTCATCATGTATTTTATATGCCATTCTGGCAGACTGCTGTCGGTGGTACAATGGAAGTTGCAGGACAGATGGTACAGGGCGGCCAGAATATTTTCTTTGCACAGCTAGCTGATTCTGCAAATATTGCACATTTCAGTGCTGATGCAACAAGATATTTTTCCGGAGAATTTATTTTTATGATCTTCGGTCTTCCGGGAGCTGCACTGGCTATGTATCAGTGTGCAAAACCTGAGAAGAAAAAACAGGCAGGAGGCCTTCTTCTGTCTGCAGCGCTTGCATGTATGGCAACCGGAATTACAGAGCCGCTGGAATTTTCATTCCTGTTCGTAGCTCCGGCACTGTTTGCTGTTCAGGTAGTTCTGGCAGGTAGCGCATACATGATCGCACATATGCTGAATATTGCCGTAGGACTTACTTTCTCCGGTGGATTCCTTGATTTCTTCCTGTTTGGTATTCTTCAGGGAAACGCAAAGACAAGCTGGATGAGAGTTATCCCGGTTGGTATTATTTATTTCTTTTTATATTATTTTATTTTCAAATTCATGATCAAAAAGTTTGATTTCAAAACGCCTGGTCGTGAGGATGATGATGTAGAAACAAAGCTTTATACGAAGGCTGATGTAAATGCCCGCAAAGAGGCACAGAATGGTGCTGTTGAAGCTGGTTCTTCTGATCCGGTCAGCGAGGCAATCACAAGAGGTCTTGGTGGTAAGAAAAATATCAGTGATGTGGACTGCTGTGCAACACGTCTTCGTTGTACGGTTAAGGATGCATCTCTGGTAAACGATGGTATTTTAAAGGCAACAGGTGCATCAGGTGTGGTTCATAAGGGACTTGGCGTACAGGTTATTTATGGTCCAAATGTTACCGTTATCAAATCAAATCTTGAGGATTATCTGGAAACAGCACCAGATACTCTGGAAACACCGGCGGAAAGTGTTGAAACACCGGAAGTAAGTGAGCAGAAAGAAGATGCCGGACAGAAAGTTGTCGACCGCATTGTGATTTCCAGCCCGATCACTGGTGTAGCGGCTGAGCTCTCTACAGCACCGGATGAGGCATTTGCCCAGAAGATGATGGGGGATGGTGCGGTAGTTACACCGGAAGATCCTTATGTACGTGCTCCTGAAGATGGAGAAGTTGCCTTTGTCTTTGACACAAAACATGCAATTGGATTTGTAACAGAATCCGGAATCAGTCTTCTGATTCATGTGGGAATCGATACTGTAAAACTGAATGGTGAGGGATTTGAGGCACTGGTAGAAAGCGGGCAGGAAGTGAAGAAAGGAGATCCGATGCTGAAACTGGATCTGGATTATCTGAGCAAAAACGCACCTTCTATTGTATCACCGGTTCTTTGTACAGAGCTGGAGGATAACCAGAGAATCCATCTGTTAAATGAGGGTCAGGTCAAAGCAGGAGAGCCGCTTTTCGAAATCGAGGTTCTTCAGTAAGAACTACCCGGATGGGGAAGAGATACGGATGTTGTACAGGATAGCAAAAATTTTAAATCATAATTCCTTTATGGGAATCCAGGATGAAAATAACCAGGAATGTCTGGTTATGGGAAAAGGAGTTGCTTTTGGCAAGAAAGTGGGACAAACTGTTCCGGTCACTGCGGAAGCAAAGGTTTATTCATTGAAAGAAATGACAGAGCGAGGAGAGGCAAAAGATATCCTCAAATCGGTTTCACCACTTTGTCTGGAGTTTGCAAACGAAGTGCTGAATCAGGCGGAGCAGGAATTTGGCAAAGTAGACCGGACAATTCTTTTTACCATGGCAGATCATCTGGACTTTGCGATCCGCCGCATTCAGAATGGAGAGCAGATCAGCAACCCGCTGACTGATGACATCCGTGTTATGTTTTATAAAGAATATAAAGTAGCCAGTTGTATTCAGGAACTTCTGAAGGAAAAACTTCAGTTGGAGATAGATGAACATGAGATTGGCTATATCGCCCTGCATGTGCATGCTGCCATCGTAGATGAAAATGTTTCCCAGGCAATGGAGATTGCCAGAACAGTCCGCGAATGTATTTCTCTTGTAGAGAAAGAAACCGGAAATTCTATCGACGTCATGTCACTCGGATACAATCGTCTGATGAATCATGTGCGCTATATGGTAGCACGTGCAATCCATGGTGAGAAATTAAAAATGAATCTGAATGAATATATGTCCGTAAAGTTCCCGGAAGCATTTATGGCAGCAGAGCGAATCTGCCGTCAGATGGAAAAGAGCCTGAAGCTTCCGATTCCGGACATTGAAATCGGATATCTTGCCATGCATCTGGAAAGAATGTTAGATACGGATATCAATGAGTAAGATATAAAGTTAAATGTCACTGTCGAAGGTAACTGTAGGATAAATATAAATACAAAAACATAATATAAAAGGAGAACAAAACTATGAAAACATTTGAGTATACAATTAAAGACGAACTTGGAATCCACGCAAGACCGGCAGGACTTCTTGTAAAAGAAGCAAAAAAATTCGAATCTGAATGCACCATCACAAAAGACGGCAAAACAAAAAAACTCACACAGCTTATGATGCTTATGTCTCTTGGTGTAAAACAGGGTGACACTGTTACTGTAACAGCAGAAGGCGCTGATGAAGAAGCTGCAGCTGCTGCATTAAAAGAATTCTTTGAGAATAACTTATAATTCGCTGGAACGACCAGAATCAGTTTACATTTGAATTCAGGGAGGAAAAGGAATGCAGTGTTTTCAGGGAAAATCTGTATATAAAGGAATCGCGATGGGACCGATCGTGGTTCTTAAGAAAAATGATTATCAGGTAAAACGTACCCGTATCGAAGATACAGAAGCAGAAGTAAAACGTGTGGATGAGGCATTAAAAGCATCTCAGGAACAGCTGCAGAAACTGTATGACAAGGCTGTCAGAGAAGTTGGCGAAGCCAGTGCTGCAATCTTCGAAGTACATCAGATGATGCTGGAGGATGAGGATTATCTGGAGGCAATCCAGAATATGATCCGTACAGAACAGGTCAATGCCGAGTATGCGGTTGCGGTTACCGGCGATAATTTCGCAGAGATGTTTGCTTCCATGGACGATGATTATATGAAAGCACGTTCTGCCGATATCAAAGATATCTCTGAACGTCTTGTACGTAATTTAAGTGGACAGGGAGATGTGGATTTAAGCGAAATCGAGCCATCTGTAATTGTAGCGGATGATCTCAGCCCAAGTGAGACAGTCCAGATGGACAAAGATAAGATCCTTGCATTTGTAACAGTTCACGGATCTACCAATTCTCATACAGCGATTCTTGCGCGTATGATGAATATTCCGGCACTGATCGGAGTAAAAATGGATCTGGAAGCTCTTCAGAGTGGAGTGACAGCGGTTGTAGACGGTTTCCAGGGAATGGTTACTTTTGACCCGGATGAAGAGACAAAAGCACAGACTGAAACCAAAATACAGGAAGAAGCTGAGAAACTGAAGCTTCTTCAGGAACTCAAAGGCAAAGAAAACATTACTCTGGACGGACGTAAGATTAATATTTATGCAAACATTGGAAGCGTTGGCGATATTGGTTATGTGATGGAAAATGATGCCGGCGGAATCGGACTTTTCAGAAGTGAATTCCTGTATCTTGGAAGAAACGATTTCCCTACTGAGGAGGAACAGTTCCAGGCTTACAAGCAGGCAGTACAGATGATGGCAGGTAAGAAGGTTATTATCCGTACATTGGATATCGGAGCCGACAAACAGGTAGATTATTTCAATCTTGGTAATGAAGATAACCCGGCTATGGGATACCGTGCAATCCGTATTTGTCTGAGACAGCCGGAAATTTTCAAAACTCAGCTTCGTGCACTTCTCCGCGCAGCCGTTTATGGAAATCTTTCTATCATGTATCCGATGATTACTTCTACAGAAGAAGTAAAGAAAATTTATGAGATCGTAGCAGAAGTAGAAGAAGAGTTGAAAGCACAGGAGATTCAGTATAAGATTCCGGAACAGGGAATCATGATTGAGACTCCGGCAGCAGCGATCATCAGTGATAAACTGGCAGAGATGGTTGATTTCTTCAGTATTGGAACGAATGATCTGACCCAGTATACACTGGCAATTGACCGCCAGAATGAAAAACTGGATGAGTTCTATAATCCACATCATGAAGCAATCCTGCGTATGATCCAGATGGTTGTGGACAATGCGCATAAATGTGGTAAATGGGCAGGTATCTGCGGAGAACTTGGAGCAGATGCAACTCTTACCGAGCAGTTTGTACGTATGGGACTGGATGAACTCTCTGTAGCACCATCCATGGTTCTGAAGCTTCGTAAAATCGTTCGCGAGATGAAAGTAGAAGAATAAGTAAATAAGAAAAAATATCAAAAATGAAAACCGTTTTCATATTGACACTCTATCAGAATGTGCTATAATATGAAAACGGTTTTCATTTTGGGTAAAAAGAAGGAAGAAATTATGGGAACGAAAGCACCTTATCAGACAAAACAAATGAAACAGATACTGGCTTATCTTCAGACGATAGAGGGTACACATGTGACGGCCGCAGATGTCTGCTCCTATTTCAAAGAGCAGGGAATCAATGTCGGAACAACGACAGTTTATCGTAATCTTGAGAAGATGGTAGAACAGAGGCTTGTTGCCAAGTATAACGTGGATGGGACGAGCAGTGCCTGTTTTGAATATCTTGGAGCGGAGGAGCATTGCCACAAGATGTCCTGTTTCCACTGCAAATGTGAAAAATGTGGAAAACTGATTCATCTTCACTGCGAGGATGTGGTTAAACTGGAGCAGCACCTGATGGACAGTCACGGATTTCGCATGGATCCGTGCAGAACGGTTTTTTATGGAATCTGTGAAGAATGCAGAGGACTGGAAGATGACAAAAAAGAAACAGAGACTGTACATATCAGGGCAAAATAAGCGGAATATAAGGTAACGGAGTAGAATGCTGAGACAGAAGAAAGCAGGTATAAGGATGAAAAAATGGATCACTGGTGCGCTAGCAATTCTGCTGGGTGTGATGAGCATTGCGATTCCTTTTTCAGGAATGCACATAGCAGAAGCTAAAACAACGGAGGAAACAGACAGGAAACTGAATATTGTGACAACCATTTTTCCGGAATATGACTGGACAAGAAATATTCTGGGGAACAGGGAAGCGGATGTGAATCTTACGATGCTCCTGGATAATGGGACAGACCTTCATAGTTTTCAGCCGGCAGTGAAAGATATTATGAAAGTATCCAGCTGTGATCTCCTGATTTATGTGGGTGGAGAATCCGACCAGTGGATTGAGGATGCACTGGAATCGGCTCAGAATAAAGATATGAAGACGATTAATCTGATGGAAGTCCTTGGCGATACGATTAAGGAAGAAGAAACAGTTGAGGGTATGCAGGACAGTGAACACGAACATGGTCATGAGGACGAGCATGCCCATGAGGGTGAGGATGAGAAGGAATATGACGAGCATGTCTGGACTTCCATGCGAAATGCTTCTGTGATCTGTGACGCGATTGCAGAAACGCTTGAGGAGATGGATCCTGAGAATAAAGAAATCTATCAGACAAATGCTGAGAACTACAAAGCAAAACTTTCTACACTGGATCAGAAATATCAGGAAACGGTAGATACAGACAGACAGAATACGCTGATCTTTGCCGATCGTTTTGCATTTCGTTATCTGGTCGATGATTATGGACTGAACTATTATGCAGCTTTTTCCGGATGCTCTGCAGAGTCGGAAGCAAGCTTCAAGACTGTGACTTTTCTTGCGGGTAAACTGGATGAACTGGGAATAAAAACGGTATTGACGATTGAGAAGTCCGATGACAGGATAGCACAGACCGTGATTGAAAATACAAAAAAGAAAGATCAGAAGATCCTCGAGCTTAATTCCATGCAGTCGATCACTTCGGATGAGATTAAAAACGGAGTGACATATCTTTCTGTGATGGAAGATAATCTGAAGGTTCTGAAAGAAGCACTTAAGTAGGAAAAGAGGAACAACAATGGCACAGCTTACATGTAAAAATCTTACATTGGGATATGATAACCGGGCAATTCAGGAAGACCTGAATTTCTCTATTGATGCAGGTGATTACCTTTGCATCGTAGGTGAAAATGGTTCCGGTAAATCTACATTGATGAAGACACTTCTTCATCTGCAGGCACCGATCAGCGGCAGTATTGAACTGGGAGATGGCCTGAAAAAAAACGAAATTGGTTATCTGCCGCAGCAGACGCTGGTGCAGAGAGATTTTCCGGCATCCGTGAGGGAAATTGTGTTATCTGGATGCCAGAGTCGTTGTGGATGGAGACCTTTTTATAACAAAGAGGAAAAAATGGTTGCCCAGAGAGCCATGGAAAAAATGATGATCCAGGATCTGGCAGATCAGTGCTATCGCGAACTTTCCGGAGGGCAGCAGCAGCGGGTTCTTCTTGCAAGAGCTCTTTGTGCAGCACAGAAGATCCTGCTTCTGGATGAGCCGGTTTCGGGACTTGATCCGAGAGTGACAGCAGAGATGTACCAGCTGATCAGGAATCTGAATAAAAAAGATGGAATTACGATCATTATGATCTCACATGATATTGCGGCGGCAGTAAAATATGCAACACATATCCTGCATATCGGGGAGCATTGCTTCTTCGGAACAAAGAAACAGTATCTGGAAAGCAGTCTGGGAAAGGCGTTTACTGGACAGGAAGGAGAGGACGAATAAGATGTTTGAGACACTTTGTATGTATTTTCAATACCCGTTTGTGCGTTATGCATTGATCGTTGGGGTACTGATCGCATTATGTTCTTCACTTCTGGGCGTGACTCTGGTATTGAAACGTTTTTCCTTTATCGGTGACGGACTTTCTCATGTGGCATTTGGTGCAATGGCGATAGCATCTGTCCTGAATATTACCAACAATATGCTGTTTATCCTGCCGGTAACAGTAATCTGTGCGATCCTTCTTCTTCGTGCTGGTCAGAACACAAGAATCAAGGGCGATGCGGCGATTGCCATGATCTCTGTCGGAGCCCTGGCAATCGGATATCTTTTGATGAATCTTTTTTCCACCAGCCCAAATATCTCCGGAGATGTATGCAGTACATTGTTCGGCTCCACATCGATCCTGACACTGACAAAAGGCGAGGTATGGCTGTGTGGAATCCTTTCTGTTGTGGTTGTTGCTATTTTTATTCTTTTTTATAATAAAATTTTTGCAGTAACATTTGATGAGAATTTTGCCAGAGCGACCGGAACGAGAGCGAATGCCTATAATCTGCTGATTGCAGTTGTGATTGCAGTGATCATTGTACTTGCAATGAATCTGGTAGGTTCACTTCTGATTTCAGCACTTGTAATTTTTCCGGCGTTGTCAGCAATGCGGTTGTTTAAATCTTTCCGTTCGGTAACGATCAGTGCGGCAGTGTTGTCCGTTTTAAGTGCTACTGCCGGCATTCTGATCTCCATTCTGGCAGGTACTCCGGTTGGCTCCACGATCGTGGCAGTGGATATTGCTGTATTTCTGATTTCTTATGGCATTGGAAGGATTACGGGAAGATAAAAATATCTCAGCCGGAGCTGGATCCCCGACTGAGACAGTATTTTAAAAATGTTGGTTTATAACAGGAATTCTTGTAGAACTCAGATTTCTACGAGGATTCCTTTTTCTTTGTCATAATGGCAGTATTTGCCATTTGCGGAGATGAACGGCTGATATGTATCGGTACGGGTGTCTTTGACATAGACAACACCGGTTGCGATCATCTCAACAAGAGAGAAACGTTTGCTCAGGCTGGAAATCCACGCATAGGTCTTCTCGCTGTCAGAGTCAGCTGCAAGCAGACTGTAACCGCCGTCACAGGCTTTGAGAGAGAAATAGATTTTTTCAGGTTTTACAATTTCCTTGAAAACCTGACTGGTAATGTAAGAAGAGAAATTCTCCTTTACAAATTTCTGGAAGGTTTTCGTGGTATAAACTTCTCCGGATACTTCATCAGTGATTCTGTCTCCACGCTCCAGACGGTTCTTGATCAGAGTCAGAACTTCGATCGTCCAGTTGATAAAGGAGATACTGCTGTAGGTCATGCTTTCCTGAAGCTGGTCGATCAGCTTTTTTGTCAGGACATTTGATTTGGCCGCTTCGTTAAAAAGTTCTTCGTTCATAATGTTCCCTCCATAATAAATGTATGTGGTAATTGATAATTTTTATTATAAAGTGCAGTTGTGCAAAAAGCAATGAAAAACAGATGAAACATCATAAAAATTGTATAAAATACACATACTTAGCACTTGCTGTTGCTTGAACCACATATTTTGAATATGTTGCAGAAAAATAGGGAATCAGTTACAATAGAATCAGGTGTGAAATCAGAATTCAAAATAAAGAAGAGAATAAGATCTGCCGGCAGTTCGGGGCAATTGATGGGATGGAAACAGAATGAAGAAGGATAAAGATAAGAAACTGACTTATTTTTTGAGAGCCGCGATGATGGTTCTGACAACGATATTAATCGTATTGTTTCTTGTGATCATGTCGATGGTGGGCAAAATACAGGGAACAGCCAGGGTTGTGAATTATGCGGGACTTGTCCGGGGTGGTACACAGAGGATGGTTAAGCTGGAAATCTCCGGTGCACCGCAGGATAAGATGTATGAGACGATTTCTTCTTACATAGAGGGGCTCCGAAATGGCAGTGAGAAACTGAATTTTGTACGTCTGGATGATGAAGATTTCCAGACTAAGATGGATGAACTGGAAAAATATTTTGATGAATTGAGAAGTGAAATCCTCCTTGTTCGCGAGAAGGGTTATGAGAATACAGAAATTATAGAAAAGAGCGAAAAATTTTTCCAGATCTGTGATGAGGCAGTAGGTTTTGCAGAAGTCTATTCACAGAAAAAAGCGACCGGACTGGATCATCTGGAAAAAATCGTATTGGTTGATATTCTGGGACTGGTATTGATCATTGCTACGGAACTGATAAAGGTGGTACGTTTTGCTGCACAGAATAAGATTTTGCAGAAAAAAGTCTATCTGGATGAGGCGACAGGCCTTCCAAACAAAAATAAGTGTGAGGAGATCCTGAATGAGACGGAGCCGATACCGGTGAATGAGCTGGTGGCAATGTGTGTGTTTGATCTGAACAATCTGCGAACGATCAACAACAATCTGGGACATGACAAAGGGGATGAGTATATTCGCTCTTTTGCAATCCAGCTCCGTGAGGCGGTACCGGAAGAATTTTTTGCAGGTCGTGATGGTGGTGATGAATTTATTGCGGTTCTGAAGGGACTGGACCATGAGGGCGTTCGGAAATGTCTGCAGAACATCCGCAACCAGGCTGCAGAATATTCCAGACAGCATCCGGAAATGCCAATCAGCTATGCAGCCGGTTATGCACTGTCAAGTGACTTTGAAGGCAGTACGATGAGAGAACTCTTCCGTTTGGCTGACAAAAACATGTATATTGATAAAAACCGTGCAAAGATGGAGGAAGCAGCAGAGAAACAGAGGATGAATATTCGTCTTCTGGAAGAAATTACAGAAAAGGGGTTTCAGTTTACGGACTGCATTTATTGCGATGCGCTTTTGGATCAGTATTATGTACTGCGCGCAAGCTCACGATTTTTCCTGGCCGAGGATGGAAGCTATTCCGGAGCTGTTGAGCAGATCGTGCAGGAACTGGGAACGGATGAGAATCGCAAGAGTATGAGAAAGAAATTGCAGATTTCTTATCTTGCAGAACAGATCAAGGACAAAGGCGAGAAGCTGGAGCTTCCATATCAGTACAGGAAAGAGGACAGTATTTGTCGAGGACGAATGACAGCACTGTTTGTAAATAATACCGAAGATGGCAGGCTTCATCATTTCATTCTGGGATTTGAACCATTCCAGAATAAAAATGAAAACACAGCAGATGAAAAGACTCGACTGAATCGATATTATGAACAGCTGAAACAATCCATTGTTGAAAACGAGAATTATGCGGAGGCACTCCTTCAGACTGCAAATGCAGTCTATACTGTGGATCTGACGAATGATAAGCTGGAGAATGTTTATTATCATGAGGCAGCATTTAAGATTGAAAATGATATACAGACACCACGTTCTTATAGCGATTATTGCAATAAACGGAGTCGGTATGTGACCGAAGATACTTTGGAGAACTACAGAATCGTTGATTCTTCTTTCAAACTACTGAAGCGATTTGCTACAGGTGCGAAGCAGGTTACAGTAGAATACTGCGAAATGATGGGAAAAGAAAATAAGCCGGTATGGCTGCAGAAAACAGTTCTGATGTCCAGAGACATGGTGTATGATGCGAATACAGATAAAGAGAGTTCCGTAGTCCATGGAATTGTTCTGTTTAAGAATACTTCAGATTTCCATGAAAAGGAACAGCAGGAAAAAGCACGTCTGCAGATGGCTTATGAAGAAGCGGATTCCGAGAACAGAGCCAAGACGGAATTTATGAATCGTATGAGTCATGATATTCGTACGCCGATCAATGGAATCATGGGAATGGTAGATATCATCCGTAAAAACAGGGATGACTGGGGAAAAGTTGATGACAGTCTGGATAAGATTCAGCTGTCTACCCGACATTTGCTGGAGCTGGTCAGTGATGTCCTCGATATGAGCAAACTGGAAGCTGGTATGTTTGAGATTCATGAAGATGTATTTGATATGAATGAGCTTATGGATGAAGTTGCTGCACTTGTGGATGCTCAGCTGGTTGAATCCAGTATTACACATTGCAAGCACAGAAGTAATATTCAGCATACTGCCTTGAAGGGAAGCTCCCTGCAGCTGCGGCGTATCATGGTCAATCTCTTGAGCAATGCAATCAAATATAATAAACCAAATGGAACAATTGATACATATGCGGAAGAACTTTCCTGTGACGGTACAACCGTGTGGTATGAATTTAAAATAGTTGATACTGGAATTGGCATGAGCGAAGAATTTATAAAAGAACAGCTGTTTAAACCATTTACACAGGAGAAGAATGACGCCAGAACACTGTACAGAGGAACCGGTCTGGGAATGTCGATCGTCAAGGCGCTTCTGGATAAAATGGGAGGTTCTATAGAAGTAGAGAGTCAACTTGGAGAGGGAAGTACTTTTACTTTCCGCCTTCCGTTTAAAGTTGATGAAAATGCCATCGAAACCAAAAAAGAAGAGCAGAGCTCAGGCGAACAGAAGCTGGAAGGAAAGCAGATTCTTCTGGTTGAGGATAATGAAATCAACATGGAGATTGCAGAGTTCTATCTGAAGGAACTGGGAATTGTGGTTGATAAGGCATGGAATGGCAAGGAAGCGATTGACAAGTTTGAAGAGTCAGCACCGGGAACTTATGATCTGATTCTGATGGATATTATGATGCCGGTTATGGGCGGCAGAGAAGCAGCCCGTCGTATCCGGACAATGGAGCGACCGGATGCAAAAACAGTGCGTATATATGCTATGACGGCGCAGGTTTCTTCCGAAAGTGTACATAAATGTCTGGCTTCCGGAATGAATGGACACATTGCGAAGCCGATTGATGAAAGCAAACTCAGAGAAATCCTGACCAGATGTGAAAGCGTGAAAAAGCAGAAGGATTAACATAAAATAGAGATACGATAAAGCAAGATCAAAAGTTCCAGTGAATTTTTGTTATCGCTAATCAATTATGTGCTGGAGACAGCCCGAATTGAGAGTGGAAAGACGAGTCTGAAAAAAGAAGTTCGCTGTGCTTCCAGATTGATCGAATCCTTTATCAATATCATTGGAAATTCACTGAAATATACTCCGGCAGGTGGCAAGATCACCATAGATATCAGGGAGATTCCGTTTGACAGGGAAAATTATATTGCATATAAGATTGTAGTTGAAGATACTGGAATTGGGATGAGTGAAGACTATCTTCCACATATTTTTGAAGAATTTTCCAGAGAACATACAAGTACGGAAAGCAAAGTAGTCGGAACAGGTTTGGGGCTTCCAGAGCTGCTGTTCCGATCGTAGCAATGACAGCGAATGCTTTTGAAGAGGACAGGCAGAAGGCACTTGATGCAGACATGAATGCACATGTATCAAAGCCGGTGGATATGAATGTTCTGTTCCGAGTGATGGCGAAGTTCAGCTGATTTCGCTGTCGTTATAATATATGGAAGAAGCACAGTAAATAGCTGCATGAGGAGGAGCTGTCCATGATACAGCAGAAAAAGATTAATGTTGAAAGAATTCTTCGCGTCAACAGAGTAGGAGCATGGAGAATAGAAATTGAGGATGGGAAATCACCGAGATTTTATGCAGATGCGGTGATGGATGAATTACTTGGAATCCAGGGAGAAATCTCACCGGAAGAGCGATTTACATTTCATCGGGCACGTGTACATCCGGATGATATGCAGTTATTTCTGGAATATTCAGATAAACTGTCAGAGACAAAATCAGAAATCGTATATCGCTATATTCATCCTACATTTGGAGAGATGTTCGTACGTTGCAGTGGCATAAGAGATAGGTCTGTAGTGGATGGTATTTCCATTATGGGAATACATCAGGACATTTCAGAGACAGCGCGTATGGAGAAAGAAAAAGAGGCAGAACGCCGTCTGGCAGAACTTAATGATACACTCCGTAAAGAAAAGATTGAACAGGAAGATTATTACAAAGAACTGCTGGAAATGCAAAGTTGTGGTGTACTTGCATATACAATTCCCGGGCATAAGATCATTCATATGAATGCACAGGCTTTGCGCATGTATGGTGTAAAGAGCATAGAAGAAGCACAGTCCAAACTCGGTATTATGCTGAAAAAAGTAATCTATCCGGATGTGGACGTAATAGAGAAGTTGAAAAGACTTCACAAAGTAGATGCTATGGTTGATTATGAGTGTATCATCGGGAAAGGTGAGTCGAATGAATGTCATGCACTTGCTACAACGAAAGTGGTTCGCATTCCGTCGGGAGAAAGAGCTGTGATCACCACATTTCTTGATGTATCAGAGATGGTAGTACTTAAGAATGCACTGCAGAAGGCGGAAGAGGGAAACAGGGCAAAATCATCCTTTTTATTTGCCATGTCACACGATCTGCGGACTCCGATGAATGCAATTATAGGATATGCAGAACTTATGGAGCGGCACTGGGGAGACAATGAGCTTACGACAAATTATCTGCATAAGTTGAAGGGAGCGAGCCAGTTCCTGCTTGCATTGATAGGAAATGTACTGGAAATTGCCCGTATTGAAAGTGGTAAGGAAACTTTGAATGAAGCACCATGGAATCTGAAGAAAATAAATGATACGTTGGAGATCGTTCTTGACAGAGAAATTCTGAATAAACAGCTACATGTAGCACGAAATATAGAAATTCAGCATACAGATGTATATTGTGATTCGTTGAAGATTCAGGAGATTATCATGAATCTTGTAAGTAATGCAATTAAATATACACCGGATGGAGGAAAAATAGACGTAGATATCGAGGAAATGGAGGCTGTCGGAGAGGATTCCATAATTCTGCGGATTTGTGTTTCGGATACGGGAATTGGTATCAGCCAGAAATATATTCCACATATATTTGAGGCATTTACACGTGAGAAAAATTCTTCGGAAAGTGGTATAATGGGAACTGGTCTAGGACTGCGTATCGTGAAATCCTTTGTAGATCTGATGGATGGAAGCGTGATCGTACAAAGTGAACCTGGAAAAGGCAGCAGTTTTATTGTTGAGATTCCATGTCGGATCGTATCGGAAGAAGAACGTATTGACCAGGCAGAACAGAGTATGACAGAAACTTCGCTGAAGCATAAAAGAATTCTTCTGGTTGAAGATAATGAATTAAATGTTGAGATTGCAAGAACAATTCTCGAGGATGTACAGGCAGAGGTGGAAGTTGCTGCGGATGGTGCAATTGCAGTTGCAATGCTGCAAAAGGCTCCTGTCGGGTATTATGATGTGATATTAATGGACATACAGATGCCGAAGATGAATGGGTATCAGGCAACAGAGGCGATTCGAAAGCTTCCGGATGAAAGAGCTCAGGTTCCGATCATAGCGATGACCGCAAATGCATTTGAAGAAGACAGACAGGCGGCGTTTGCAGCAGGAATGGATGATTATCTGGCTAAACCGATTGAAATTGATAAATTACTTCGCAAAATAGTAAAGGTATTAGAAAAGAAGTAAAAGACGTCAGATAGGGAAATTGCAATTCAGACGGAGAAAGAGATATTATGGAGATCAAAATTCGGACAGCGAAAGTAGAAGATGCAGAGAAATTGCTCGACATTTACAGCTACTATGTGAAAAAGACAGCGGTGACATTTGAATATGAAGTTCCATCGGTCGAAGAGTTTCAGGAACGAATCCGGCATATTTCTTCTCATTATCCATATCTTATCGCAGAGGAAGAGGGAGAAATTATTGGCTATTCTTATGCAGACCGTCTGCGTCCGAGGGCAGCTTTTGCATGGGATGTGGAGATGACAATTTATCTGAAACAGGATATACGACGAAATGGTTTAGGACGACATATGTATACTCTTATGGAAGACATCCTGAGAGAGCAGGGCGTTGTAAATGCTGTCTCATTGATTACAAAGCCGACAGATGAATATTCTGATTTTAATAGTGTACAGTTTCATGAAAAAATGGGATATAAGCATGCTGGTGAGCTGAAAGACTGTGGCTATAAATTCAATAGATGGTATGCACTTTTGTATATGGATAAACAGATTGGAATTCCACAGGAAGAGATGCCGCCAATCAGAGATTTTGACGAAGTGCGGGAAAAATTTGGCCTGTAGATTTTTCACGAGGAGAAAGTTTATTATGTGCTATAAAAACGGAGGTTTGAATGATTTACAAGAAAGTTGAGATTAAAGTAGAAGGTTATCAGGAAACTGCGGATTTGTATACTTATATTCTGGACAATTCTGTGGAAATGCGTCCGGATCGAAAGCGCCCGGTCATTGTGATCTGCCCGGGTGGCGGTTATACAATGACCTCTGACAGGGAGGCAGAACCAATTGCCATGCAGTATCTTGCAAGAGGATACCATGCAGTGATCCTTCGTTACAGTGTAGCCCCGGCGAGATATCCACTGGCACTTCTGCAGCTTGCGAAGTCTGTCGCATATTTAAGAGAACATGCAGAAGAATTTCATATTGATACTGCTAAAATTATCCTGCAGGGATTTTCGGCGGGTGCCCATCTGGCTGCAAGTCTTGGGGTATTCTGGAAGAAAAAATTTATCTCCGAAGTATTACATACAGAAACAGAAATGGTGAGACCGAACGGCATGATCCTCAGTTATCCGGTCATTTCCTCCGGAAAATTTGCACATACGGGGTCTTTTGAGGCGTTGCTTGGAGCTGACAGCAGTGATCCTGAAAAAAGAAAAAAGCAGTCGCTGGAATTTCAGGTAACAACGGATACTCCGCCGACTTTTCTCTGGCATACGGTCACGGATGATTGTGTCCCGGTTGAGAATTCACTGTTATTTTTTGAGGCATTGCATAAATACAAAGTGCCGGTAGAACTGCATTTGTACCCGACAGGTGTTCATGGGCTCAGTCTTGCAAATGAAGAGACAAGTCATGAAGATGGTGGATGTATTCAGCCGGAATGCCAGTCATGGATGGAACTTGCGTGTACATGGATCAGGAATTTATAAAAAAAGAAAAAGGTGTTCCATAAATCGGAAGGCCTTTTTCTTTTTGTGAAATTTTTTGTAACGTTTCCCATACATATATCGTCATATATGTGAAGGAGGACAAAACTGGTAGAGAGAGGAGAAACAAATGCTGAATATTCAGGAAGTATATGAGCAGTATTTTACTGTCGTATACCGTTATCTGCTCTCGCTTTCGCACAATACCCATATTGCAGAGGAACTGACGCAGGAAACATTCTTCAAAGCACTGAAAAAAGTCGACGATTTCAGAGGTGACTGTGACCTGCGTGTATGGCTTTGCCAGATTTCCAAAAACACGTACTATGACTATCTGAAGAAAAACAAGAAGTATGCACCGGAATCTCAGGACGAAAAGGAAGAAAGCTTTCCCTCAGATCTGCTTCAGAATTTTTCAGATAAAGAAACTGCACTTCAGGTTCATAAGGTTCTTCACAGACTTTCAGAACCCTATAAAGAAGTTTTTTCACTTCGTGTATTTGGAGAACTGTCATTTGGTACAATTTCCTCGTTGTTTGGCAAAAGCGAAAGCTGGGCAAGAGTTACTTATCACAGAGCATGTAAAAAAATCAGGGAGGAATTGGATCATGAAGATCAGTTGTAATATTATTGAGGACCTGCTTCCGCTTTATGTGGACGATATGGTCAGTGAGGACAGCAGACAGCTTGTAGAAGAGCATTTGAAAGCGTGTCCGACATGCCGAAGAATGCAGGAAGAAATAATGAGGGAAAATCATCTGACAGATGTTAAAAAAGGCAGTGATTCTGTACAGACAAATAAAATGGAAGCAGAACTGCTCAAAAAAATTCGCTGTAAGATTCGTAAAAAGAGAATTGCGTCGGTACTCCTGGCAGTTGCCATTGTTCTGGCAGCCGGTGGAATCGGGCATTATTGGTATTATGATAAGGAAAATTACATTTCCTGGGACGAGGCAAACATATCTGTAAAGGATGGAAAAGTATATTCTACGGTAAATCCATTGGGAAGGATGAAATCAATTCTGTCCGTAGACCAGAAAAACATGTTTTACATGCTGTCAGAAACCATGTGGACCCACAAAGAATATCCATCCGATTCAAACACAGAAAATGAACTCTGGAATCTGCAGGATTTTCAGGAAGCATATGAACGTGGAGCAGATACAGTTACTGATGAAACATCTTTTCCAACAGGAATTGAACATGTTTATTATGTAGATCCGGAAAATGTAAAAGAGGCTTTTAAACTCTGGGATTATCAGGATGAACCTGAGAAGGCGCAGCAGAAAGAAGAAGAGCTGGCCGCGAAATGCCACCTGATCTGGAGCGCATATTAAAGTGGATTATCATGAGTATTCTTCTGACAGTGGCGGCAGAATTCTTAAGCAGCCCATGCTATCATAGTTCTTTTGTAATCTAATCATAGAATCCGGTACAGCTTTGTGGTAAGATAGAACAAAAAGCAAGAAAGGACTGCACCAGAATGGGAAATTATCTGAATCCGGATAACAGCAAATTTCAGAGAGCGGTAAATTCTGATATTTATGTGGATAAAACAGGACTGATAAAATATACGAATCGTGTAATAAATACCATGCAGGCATATGTCTGTGTCAGCAGACCGAGACGTTTCGGAAAATCTATGGCGGCAGATATGCTGACTGCGTATTACAGCAGAGGGTGCGATTCCAGAGAATTGTTTGCAGGCCTGGAAATTGCGAAAGATGAGAATTTTGGCGGATACCTGAATAAATATGATACGGTTTTTCTCAATGTACAGGAATTTTTGAGCAGAAGTTCTGATGTGAAGGAATTAATTGCGAGAATTAAGCAAAGAGTAATTCGTGAGCTGACAAGGCAATATCCGGATGTAGAGCTATTTGATTCGACAGATCTGGCAGAAACTATGCAGGATATCTACGCAGAAAGTAAATGTCCGTTTGTGCTTATCATAGATGAGTGGGACTGTATTTTCAGAGAATTCAAGAATGATAAGGAAGCACAGGAAAAATATCTGGATTTTCTGAGGGATCTTATCAAAGACAAGAGCTATATTCATCTGGCATATATGACAGGAATTCTTCCTATCAAAAAATATGGTACGCACAGTGCTTTGAATATGTTTGATGAATTTTCCATGATCGATCCGGGACCGCTGGCTTCTTATGTAGGCTTTACGGAAAGCGAAGTAGAAAAACTCTGCGGAGAATACCAGATGGATATAGACGAGATAAGAAACTGGTATGATGGATATTCTTTTGAAGAAGTTCCGTCTGTATACAGCCCAAAGTCTGTTATCAGTTGTATGAGGCTTGGCAGGTTGGGAAATTACTGGAACCAGACAGAAACATTTGAAGCACTGCAGCTTTATATCGATATGAATTTCGAGGGCCTGAGGGACGATATCTTAAGTATGCTCGCAGGAGAGGAAGTTCCAGTAAATACAGGAAGTTTTACGAATGATATGGCAACGTTCCGTACAGAAGATGATGTCCTGACACTGCTGATTCATTTGGGATATCTGGGGTATCGTTATGCGACAAAGACAGTATTTATTCCAAATGGAGAAATTCGTGCAGAATTTGTGAATGCAGTTTCAGTATCAGATTGGGGAGAAGTATCCAATGCCCTTAAGAACTCAGCAGATACGCTACAGGCAATTTGGCAGGGGCGGGAAAAACAGGTTGCAGAGGGGATTCGACAGGCGCATTTTGAGACTTCACATATTCAGTATAATGATGAAAATGCATTGAGTTATACGATTTCTCTGGCACTTTATGCGGCAAGAAATTTTTATACGGTTCATAGAGAATTATCTGGTGGAAAAGGATTTGCAGATCTGGTATTTATTCCGAGAAAACGTTTTATGGATAAGCCGGCATTGGTGGTGGAACTGAAATGGGACAAAGATGTAGCAGGTGCAATTACTCAGATCAGAGAGAAAGAATATTGCAGAAGTCTGGAAGAATATCATGGAAAACTTTTGCTGGTTGGAATTAATTATGACAAAAAGACAAAAGAACACAGCTGTAAGATAGAGGAATACAGGAAATAAATTGTATGAAAAATATTATTGAAATCAACGACATTACTGCACTGGAACTGGATGTTTATGCGAGAACATCCGAGGTGCAGCTTCTTAGATATAATGAGCCAAATCCAGGACTTTTTATTGCAGAGAGCCCAAAGGTGATTGAGCGTGCATTGAAAGCGGGGTACGAACCGCTTTCTTTTCTGGTTGAACATAAAGATCTGGATGGAGAGGCAGGAGATATCCTTGCGCGTTATCCGGAAATCCCGGTATACACAGCAGAATATGAAACACTTGTCAAAATGACCGGTTATGCACTGGCAAGAGGGATGCTCTGCGCCATGAAACGCCGAACACTGCCTTCTGTAGAAGAAATCTGTAAGAACTCCAGACGTGTTGCTATACTGGAAAATATTGTGAATCCGACCAACATAGGGGCGATTTTCCGCAGTGCGGCAGCACTTCATATGGACGCTGTTCTTTTGACAGGAGGATGCAGCAATCCACTCTATCGAAGAGCGGCCCGCGTAAGTATGGGAACTGTTTTCCAGATTCCGTGGACATATTTTGAGAAAAAAACATCCTGGCCGGAAGATGGTATGAAAGCAATCCAGAATCTTGGATTCAAAACCGTGGCAATGGCACTTCGTGATGATTCCTACAGCATTGATGATCCGGAACTTCTTGCACAGGAAAAACTTGCGATTGTTCTTGGTACAGAAGGAGACGGCCTGGCATCCGAGACTATTGCGGACTGTGATTATACGGTTAAGATTCCCATGGCTCATGGTGTGGATTCTCTTAATGTGGCAGCTGCAAGTGCTGTGGCATTCTGGGAACTGGGTAGGAAACGATAGTTGAGAACGGAATGAACAGTAACAAATTCATTGACGATACAAAAGCGAAACAGATTATGACAATTAAGGTACAGCTGTGATCACAGTAAAATCCGGAAGCAAGACAGTTAAATGCAAAGTAACTGTTAAATAAAATCTAAATTAAAAAGTGAGTAAAAAGTTCTCCAGGAGACATTGTCTTTTGGGGAACTTTTTACTATAATGCAAAGGATAGTTATCAGAAGGAGAAGAGTCAAAAAATGCTAAAAAGATTTTCAAAATACATATGCCAGAGTGTAGCTGCCATGATCGGGCAGTCCGTCTATATTCTTGCGGATACTTTTTTTATATCATTTAATTCAGGAGCGAACGGTCTGGCGGCTCTTAATCTGATTCTGCCGGTGTTTGGAATCATGTTCGCGATAGGCTCGATGATCGGAATAGGATCTGCGACAAGATATGGGATCAGCAAAGCCAAGGGTGAAGATGCAGATCATTACTTCACACAGTCAATAAGCTGGAGCCTGGTGTGCAGTGTTCCATTTATACTGATCGGTATTTTGACCCCGGATAAATTTCTGGCGCTTCTTGGAGCAGATGCAGGTCTGGTTGAGCTGGGAAAAACTTATCTGCGGATCGTTCTCATCTTTGCACCATTTTTTATGTGTAATTATTCGGTAACTGCCTTTGCAAGAAATGATAATGCAACTTCAACGGTAATGGCAGGTTCACTGACTGGAAGTGCTTTTAATATTGTGTTTGACTATATTTTTATGTTCCCTATGGGACTTGGATTTTCCGGTGCAGCACTTGCAACCGCTTTTTGTCCGGTAGTGACTATGCTGGTATGTTCTACTCATTATCTGAGCAAAAAATGCAATATTGGTTTCAAATGGAAAAGATTGTCTCTCAGACATCTGATTTCCTGCTGTCAGCTTGGTGTGTCAGCATTTGTAGGCGAAATTTCTTCTGCAGTGATCACGTTCATATTCAATATGCTGATTCTCGGACTTACCGGAAGTACCGGAGTTGCTGCTTACGGTGTTGTAGCAAATATGTCACTTGTAGGGATGGCAATCATGAACGGTATGTCACAGGGGGCGCAGCCGCTGATCAGTGAAAGCTTTGGTAAAGGTGCAGCTGATGATGTAAAAAAACTTCTCAGCTGGGCTTTGAAGAGCGTAGTGGCAGTAGAAATCATTCTGGTTGCTCTGGTCTGGATATTTACCGATCCTTTCATAGCTGTTTTTAACAGCGAAAATAACAAGCTGCTTCTGGAATATGCACATACAGGTCTTCGGTTATATTTCCTGGGATTTTTGTTTGCAGGAGTGAATATCATGCTTGTTGCATATTTTTCTGCAACGGCAAATGCGCGTCCGGCAATCATTGGTTCATTGCTGCGAGGTGCAGTTGCTATTGGAGCATGTGCGATTGTACTTTCCATGATTTGGGGAATGAATGGCGTGTGGCTGTCTTTCCTGACATCAGAAATTATCACCTTTGCGGTTCTTCTGATTCTTGGAAGAAATAAGGAAAGCAGGAAAATGAATGAATACGTTTGATATTATACTTCAGCAGGTTGGATTATTCGTTATTTACATTCTGGCAGGCCTGCTTCTGGTCAAAACAAAAGTGCTGAACAGGGAAACTTTGGAACCGATTTCAAAATTTGTGATCAAAATGGCATTGCCGCTGATGGTTTTTATTAATATCACAGATGGAACAGACAAGAAGAACCTGTATGAGTCGTGGCCGATTCTTGTGATTGCGGTCGGTTTTTATATCTGTATATATGCAGCAGGAGCAATGGCAGTGAAGTTTTTTAAACTGCAGGAAAGTCGTGTCGGAATCTATCGGGCGATGCTGCTGTTCGGAAATATCGGGTTTATAGGACTTCCAATGATCTCAAGTGTTTTTCCGGAAAATGGAATTTTGTATGCTTCAGTATTTATGCTTATAGACCAGTTCATGCTGTGGACTCTAGGTGAGAAGCTGACATCTCCGACGGGTGAAGGAGGCTTCAAGCTGAAAAAAATGATCAACCCTGCAACAGTGGCAATTGTGCTCGCAATAGTACTGAAGTTTACGGGGATAAGGATTCCGGTTCTTCTGGATACTGCCTTTTCAAAAATAGGATCTACCGCATCTCCACTTGCAATGATTTATGTAGGAGGAATTTTTGCAGGAATTTCATTAAAAAAATATCTCAGGGAAATTTCTCTGTATGGAATTGTATTGCTTAAAATGATTCTTGCACCGGTCTTTCTGTTTTTGATTCTCGGACTGTTTCCGGTTTCAGGTGAGCTGCGTCTTGCAACGTCATTGATCGTTGGGATGCCGACTATGACGGCGGTTGTCATGATGGCGAATGCGTCCGGGCTTGACGGAGATTACGCTCTGGGTGGTGTATTTATAACAACGATCAGTGGAATTATTACACTTCCGGCAGTATGTTGGCTTCTGCAATATGTATTATAAATATGAAAGAAGGGTATCAATTTTCAGAGGAAAGTTGGTATCCTTTTTGATTTATCTTTTCAATAAGGAAACATGAAAATCCTTGCATGATAGCCAGAATTAGTCTATACTAACTACAGAGTTAGATAAAAGAAACTCTTGTGTAAATAAAACAGTCGTGGTCTGGTACAGAGACCGGAGGCCGGGCTGAAAAGTAGTAGAAAGGGGATTTATCATGTACCTTGAGATTGAGAAAGTTGTAGGAAGAGAAATTCTGGATTCCAGAGGAAATCCGACAGTAGAGGCAGAGGTTTATCTTCTGGATGGAACCGTAGGAAGAGGAACTGCACCGAGTGGAGCATCCACAGGTGAGTTTGAAGCCCTGGAACTCAGAGATGGAGATAAAGCACGCTATCTTGGAAAAGGTGTACAGAAAGCAGTTGAAAATATCAATACAACTATTAATGATGCAATTGAAGGGCTCGATGCAAGTGACATTTATGCAGTAGATGCGGCAATGATCGCAGCAGATGGAACAAAAGATAAATCCAAACTGGGTGCCAACGCAATTCTTGCAGTTTCTATTGCATGCTGCAGAGCAGCAGCTACGGCACTGGAGATTCCGCTGTATCGTTTTCTCGGAGGTGTATCTGGAAATCGTTTGCCAGTACCGATGATGAATATTGTAAACGGTGGGTGCCATGCACTTTCATCCGGACTGGATGTTCAGGAATTTATGATCATGCCGGTTGGAGCACCTTCTTTTAAAGAATGTTTAAGATGGTGCGCAGAAGTGTTCCATGCGTTGGCTTCTATTTTGAAAGAACGCGGACTTGCAACATCCGTAGGAGATGAAGGTGGATTTGCTCCGGCGCTGAAATCAGATGAAGAGGCAATTGAGACGATTCTGGAAGCCGTGAAGAAAGCTGGATATGAACCAGGAAAAGATTTTAAGATCGCAATGGATGCAGCTTCTTCTGAATGGAAGAGTGAGAAGGGAAAAGGATATTACAAGCTTCCAAAAGCAGGTACAGAATATGCAGCAGAAGAACTTATTGAACACTGGGCTAAACTCTGCGAGAAATATCCGATTATTTCCATCGAGGACGGTTTGGACGAAGAAGACTGGGAAGGATGGCAGAAACTTACTGCAAGACTGGGAGATAAAGTACAGCTTGTTGGCGACGACCTGTTCGTAACAAATACGGAAAGACTTGCCAAAGGTATTGAGCTTGGAGCGGGAAATGCGATTCTGATCAAGCTGAACCAGATTGGTTCTGTTTCTGAGACATTGGAAGCCATTAAGATGGCACATAAAGCAGGATACACAGCAATTTCTTCACATCGTTCAGGAGAAACCGCAGATACAACGATTGCAGATCTTGCAGTTGCATTGAATACCTGCCAGATCAAAACCGGTGCACCAAGTCGTTCGGAGCGTGTGGCAAAATACAATCAGCTTCTCCGCATTGAAGAAGAACTTGGCGCAAGTGCCGTATACCCGGGCATGAAAGCATTTAATGTAAAACAGGATTAAAAAAAATTACCTTCTAAAGCAGAACAGATTCCCGGCAGCAAGCCAGGGATCTGTTTTTATCTCTATATCACATGGGAGAGTCCTTTTTGCAGGGCAAGGATCTTATTATAAATTGCATCAGCCAGTGCGGCATGACCTTTTTCATCCATATGTTCACGGTCAGTAACACTTGGAGCAGCAAAATCAGATGCGTTTAAGAAGGCAGCATGATTTTGGAGTGCAATCTTGCGGTATTCATTAGCCAGATTTCTGGAAACCGCTACAGAAGCTGCATCAAATTCCGGATCAAAATCGGCATCTCCGACGCCAACGCCCAGGTGGATTGGCGAGATGACAAGCAGATCAAAATGCCGGGACGCATTCTGACGTGCTTTTCGGATTACCTGATCAAGTCCTTTTGCGATTACACTGGCGGATGCTCTGTAGCGTGTCTTACAGTCATTCGTGCCGAGCATGATGATCATGAGGTCAATTGGGTTATGCATCTCTACTGTGACTCCAATCAGATCCAGTCCGCGGCGGCCCTCACGCAGCTCATCCTGAAAGACAGTTGTTCTGCCGCAAAGTCCCTCTTCTATAATGTGATATCCAGATCCGAGTTTTTTCTGTAAAAGTCCGGTCCATCTTATATTTTCATCATAACGTCCGGATTTATCCGGCTTATATCCCCAGGTATTCGAATCACCAAAGCATAAGATATTCATAAGATCACGCTCCTTAACCAAACAAAATCATACAAACATACCAAATAAATATGCTGATATAATAAAGGTATTTCATTGAATTGTCAATGATAATTTTCAGAAATGAAAAGATGGTCATTTTGTTTTTTAGGGGAGATAGAATTTAGAAAATAATTAATTAAATATTGCAGATCAGGAAAAAAGAGAATATAATGGATATAAGTTAAACAAAACTAACTTAAACCATGAAAAAACTATTTCATGGATATAGCATATACTGTAAACAGAAGGGCATTTTGATTGGGGTGTCTGAATGACAATCATAAAATGCGCAAGGGAGGAGAAGAATGAATTTAAACGTATTTTATGGAATTTTGATTCCATTTATCGGCACATCAGCCGGTGCGGCCTGTGTCTTTTTTATGAAAAAAGACCTGAACCGGTGGGTACAGCGCTGTCTGACCGGGTTTGCTGCGGGTGTCATGGTAGCAGCATCTGTGTGGAGCCTGCTGATCCCTGCACTTGAACAGTCAGAAGGAATGGGAAAGCTCTCTTTTGTACCGGTAGCAGTTGGCTTCTGGGCAGGGGTGCTATTCCTGTTTTTGTTGGATCATATTATTCCACACCTGCATCAACAAACAGATAAGGCGGAAGGACCGAAGAGTCGTCTGCAAAAAACGACTATGCTTATATTGGCAGTTACACTTCATAATATCCCGGAAGGAATGGCAGTCGGTGTCGTTTATGCTGGTTATCTGACCGGAAACGTGCAGATTACGTTGATGGGGGCACTTGCACTGTCACTTGGAATTGCAATCCAGAATTTCCCGGAGGGGGCGATTATTTCCATGCCTCTGCGTTCTGAGGGAATGGGAAAAACAAAGGCATTCATTGGTGGTGTTTTATCAGGAATCGTGGAACCGATCGGGGCAGTGATCACAATCCTGGCAGCAGGACTGATCGTCCCGGCATTGCCATATCTTCTGAGTTTTGCGGCGGGAGCCATGCTCTATGTTGTTGTGGAGGAACTGATCCCTGAGATGTCTGCCGGGGAACATTCGAATATTGGAACGATTTTCTTTGCAGTTGGATTTACGCTGATGATGATATTAGATGTGGCATTAGGCTAAGTGCGTATTCTGATGGTTGTATAAACCAGTGGCGGTATGAGGAAGACTTGCGGCATCTTTGTAGATATAGAAGATGCCGCCCAGGAATCCAAAGATCAGACCTGCATAGCCACCGGAACAAAGAACAATGGTCGCTTTGACAAGTGCCGTTGTATTGTGAAGAAACAGACAGATCAGAGCACCGGCAAAAAGTCCGAGAACTGTCCATTCGAGTACCAGAACAGGAAGAAAAACGGATGCGGTAGAAGATTTTTTTGAATGTTTGCTGATATAGTTCCATATTGTTTTATACATTGTAATCCCTCATTTCTTAATGAAAAGTAATTGTTTTTTGATTTATTTTCATTATAGTGAGAGATTGTAAAGCAGGAATGCATAGTAATGAAAAATCTTTGTAAAATTTATGGTTTTGGTCAAAAGCTTTACATACAATAAATAAATGCATGAATGGAAATGAGATATTTATGCCGGATCAGAAACTTGATAATCTTTTAAACCTTGCAATGGATGCTACGCCACAGGAGCGGGCGGAGTCGGAAAATCTGAATGTCGGATATGATTCTACGACCAGGCTGTGGGATGTGATCGTAAAATACAGTGAACCGGAAAGAGGACTTGGTGGTGATGGAATTCAGGTAGTTCCGCTGCTTGGCGGTTATGCTGTGGTTACTTTACCGGAAACGGAGCTTGATGCATACTCTGACAGAGAGCAGGTGGAATTTATAGAAAAGCCGAAAAGACTTTATTTTGAGACTTTTGAAGGGAGAGAGGCGAGCTGTATCCTGCCAGTACAGGCTGAGTTAAATGGGCTGACCGGTGAGGGGATTCTGGTCGGTATTGTTGATTCCGGAGTGGACTATTTTCATCCGGATTTCCGAAACGAGGACGGCAGCAGTCGGATTCTGCGATTATGGGATCAGAGTGTGAATGGAAATCCACCAGAAAGTTATGTGACAGGAACAGAATATACAAAAGAAGAAATAGATAAGGCGCTTGCACTTGAAGAAACTGAGGGCAGGCGCCTTGTTCCGTCCAGGGATTTCAGTGGACATGGTACTGCAGTTCTTGGAATTGCAGCGGGAAATGGGAGAGCATCAGGTGGAGTGAACCGTGGTGTTGCGTATGAAAGTGAACTTCTGGTTGTAAAGATGGGAAATGCACGAGAAAATTCTTTTCCAAGGACAACGGAACTGATGGAAGGGATCGATTATCTTGTCCGACAGGCAGTGCAGATGGGGAAGCCGATTGCTATCAATATCAGTTTTGGAAATAATTATGGTTCCCATGAACCTTATAATTAAGGGAAAACATAAGAAAACACTGATATTTCCTGTGTTTTCAGGCAATTCAGTGTTTTACTCGGATTCATGTTTGGTTGTTGTTTGAGTCTTATAATACTCGGTCAGGATCATGTTAATCTGCTGGGAACGTGTACGATAGTTCGCTTTTGCATCCTTATCAATCTCAGCAACCAGTTCTTTGGACAAAGTAGTATAGACCTGAATATTGTTGGAACTGATAGCCATGTGGCACCTCCGATTCAATTTAATAGAATTATTCTATCATACTTCTTCGGGAGGGGCAATGTGAACTGAAAATTGAAGAATTATTGTTACTGTAAAATTGGAACGGTCGTAAAGAAAATCTATGAATAGAGAACGATAAGAAAGGTAGAACAGACAATGAAGAAAACAATTTTTGAAGAGATGGGCGGTACTTATATCAGACATGGGGATTATCTTATCCCTGCTCTTACCTTACCGAAGGAAGAAGAACAAAGGGTTGTCGGTGTATGGGGACAAAGACATTTGCGGTATTTGAAGGAATACCGCAGATTGCTATATCTGAATATGCTTACAAGCGGCAGGCTGAATGGTTATTTGGCTGATATAGAAGAACAGGCACAGGAACGCTTTGAAAGACTTGTAGAACAGATGAAACAGGCACAAGGCATTACAGAACAGCTAAAGGTGGAAAATGTCTTGGAATGGATAGGAAGAATGAACAATATACAAGTATGTGCGAGGGAGATTGTGGATAAAGAGATAATTTATCAAGAATGAAATGTAAGATAAATAGTGTATAAAATGTAGCAGGGCATCATAAGATAAAATTGTAATTGCATTTTCCACATAGTTCGTGTAAAATGTAATTAGAAAAGCTGTGCATCAGCGGTGGGTTGACACCTAAAATCTGATACGTTTTCCGAACGAAGGTGTCGGAGGTTGGCAGGCAACGGAAAAACCTGATATTTTCCAGACGAAGGTGCTGGAGGTTGGCAGACAACGGAAAAATCAACCATGAGAAGGGAATGTTTAGTGCTGCGGCGTGAACATTCCCTTCTCTAAATTTTATGGGATAAGGATTAAGTTATGGACAAAAGACGTGCAATTCAGATTATGACAAAAGCGGCACAACTATATAAAGAACATCTTGAGGATCAGAAGGTTTTGTTCCTATATGGCTTACCGAAAGAGGTGAATAAGCAATTACAGGAAAGTAATAAGATTTTGTCATCTGTACAGGGATATGAAGTTGTTTTCCATAGATACAATTTTTTACATTTGACAGGAGTTCGATTGAATAAAAAAGAGACAGCTTCTGCAATTCATTTTTACCAGAAATGCCTGGATAAGCGATTAACAGAAAATGATTTTGTTTTTGCAAAAGATGGCTCTACGGGGCAAAAATTGGATATATTGGAACGTATGATGCTTATTAAGAAAAACGTAACAATGATAGGAGAATTTACAGATCGAGGACCGAAATTATATACAGAAAAAGCTGCCGGGAATATATGTGGTTGTATTGGCTTCGTAAAAGATAAAAATACGAAATTAAATGTACCGAACACATTGCTGAAAAAGGACATCAGAGATGTAACAGCACAGCCTACATATAAAGTATTTGCTGTAATATCAAAACACTATACAGATGAGAAATATACAAATCTTGTGAAGATGGACAAAAGTATTGATTTGAAAGAGTGTTGTTTCTCAGAAACAATAGAAAATATGATAGATAGAGAAAATCTATAATGAAATATAAAGAAACCATGCTACTGCTTTTTGTAACAGTATCATGGTTTTATTGTTTGTCGTCTATATTTTAAGTTGATTATTACTTTACAAAATTGGCAATGTTATAATTATCATTGATTTTAGAAGAAGGGAGTATCGAGGGAAATTAGTGGAACTGGTTTTGCAAGCATAGCGTTTGGATATCCAAACGCACTTTGGGAGCCCCCCAAACCCCATTTGTTGGCTTTACAAAGTAGGAATTTTTTGCTCAAGATAAAAAGAGAGTGCGTAAGCGGAAAGAAATCAAATTATGCTTACGCACTTTGTGCCTCACTTTTGCTCGGTGGTTAGCAGTTTGTGAATTATTGGGATGAAGCAATATAACTGTTTTGAGAAAACGGGATATTTTTTATATTAGTAGTTTAAACATTATAGTTCTGTGTTGTGCGATTTTTGCCTGGATTGAACAGGATGTTTTTTTTGCAATTCCTGTTTCCTCTGATATTCAAGTTCCCAGGTACGATGAGAGAAGCTATAGGGATCTTCCATATTGAGATCATCCACTTCATGGGTTGCGATATCACGATAGTGATAGTCATAATATTCACCAAAAGTACCTTTGAGCTGCTCAATCAGTTTCTCTCGGAAAGTAGGTCGTATCTGGATTCTGGCATCCAGTAATTCTGTATATTGCTCTGGTTTAGGCCGGAGTTTTTCCTCTTGGAAAGCGACAGCATCTTTTTCAAGCTGCTCTTTGAGAGCCATATCCTGAGAATCGAGAATATCCAGATTCTTATCCATCTGGTCGTATTTTCTGGAAAGGCTCGCCATATCTTTCTCTGTGGAGCATTCAGCCTGAAACAGCAGCTGTTCTTTGGCAGATTTCAGTTCCTCGATTTCTTCTGTTACGGTTGTAAGCTGCTGGTTTAACTTTATATGCTGGAAAGGATTTAGAATACTGGTTTTACTTTTTTGCACATTTAGTTCTTTCTTTTCAGTAACTTTCGCTTTGAGCTTTTTCTTAATGGTATCATATTTATTTAGGATAGGACGAAAATGCTGCATCCAGTCATGGATCACTTCTTTTTGCATTTCATTATGAAGTAAATGATATTGTGTAAAAATCATATGATTGCGGATTGCTTCTAATGTTTCTGCAATTACCGGAATAGATTTTTCGACAGCTTGAACCAATTTTTTTATCTGTGTTTTTAATTCCCGTAGTATTCTGTTATCCGCACGAACCCGACGGTTGATTTCACACCGGTCTGCTATCATGCCTTTCTTTTCCATATTCTGGGCAATGTAGCCTTCGTGGATGGTTGGCTGTTCAGTGATTCCCTGAGCTGAAAACTGCGGTGATCAATGGCGGCATTTATCTGATTAAGGGCAAGCATTTTATTTACGGCATCTGCCCAGTTTGCTCTCCAGAGGCAGAGCTGTTCCTCACTGTTCCATTGTTCGGAAATCGGGTTTTGTCTGCCATACCGGGTGCTTTTTGGATGTTTGTCGATACGTTCATAACCTTTCTCCTGTGCTGCCGAGGGAGTCAGATATACTTTCTTTTTCCCAGCTTTATAACGATACTGTTTTTCCCAGCCCTCTTTCTGAGCATCCTTAAATTCAGAAGCAGTAAATCCCTTTTCCTCTCCATCTTTGATGCATAGATATTCTTTTTCGGTTTTATACTGCCATGTTCCGTTTTCGTTTAATGGACGGACAGTAAGTAGAATGTGTGCATGGGGATTGTGACCATCTGTATCGTGAATGGCGAAATCGGCACACATTCCCATATCTACAAAATTCTTTTGAATAAAATTCTGAAGAAGAGAAATATTGCTGTCTTTATCCAACTCAATAGGGAGTGCGACAACAAATTCTCTTGCCAGTCGGCTGTCTTTTGTTTTTTCAGCAGCTTCTACAGCATTCCAGAGTTGCTCCCGGTTTTTCCATTTAGGCGGAGCCATAGGGGGAAGCATTACTTCCTGATAGATCAGTCCATGTTTTCGGGTGTAGTCATGCTGGATGCCATCGTAATCATTGTATATGCGGCTACAGCTCATATAAGCAGATGCAGCGACAGCAGACCGCCCGGAACCACGGCTGACGACCTTGGCTTGCATATGATAAATTGCCATATCTGGCACCTCCTTTCGATGTTGCCTGCAACAGCGGATAGCCCTCGGCAGAGCGCACGAGCCCCGTAGGGGATACCACCGCCCGATTTATCGGGTGGTGAGTAAGTGCGCCCTTCGGGAGTAGAACTTGTGTATTTACATTCCTCTTAGCCGGAGCATCAGCTCCCGCTTTAGGGTATCTAAATCCATTTCTTTAATATGTGGAGCAATGCTTTCCAGAATCGCTCCTTCTTGAATCAATCTGCGTGTTCTGGCATTACGTTCCTTTTTACGGTTTCTTGCTTCGATTTCTTCCAGTCTGTGTTTTGCCTGTAAAAGCACTTTTTCTTCTGGTGTCATAATTCTTTTATTTGCCATATCTGGCACCTCCTTTTTATGCCCGTATCCGGGCGATTTAGTTTTAAAATCTTGTGGTTTAGTACTATAGTTTTAGATAACTGACAGTGGCATGTCTCTGGTGATAAATAAGAAAAGAAAGTAGTACTACTGTCAGTGAAAAATAGTTATTGTGCGATGCTGCTTTGTTTCAACTCTGGTTTGAAGTGTGATTATCTAACAGAATTTTTTTCGTTTTTTTTAAATTAGCTGTTGCATTGTCCTGACGGATATTCCGGTTATTGATACGGATGGGAACACATCTCTCCAGAATCCGGTCATAAATTCGCTTGTGTGCGATATCAGCGGCGTTATTCAGCTCTGATAAAGTGAGATTGGTTGTTATGATCAGGGGCTTTTTACTGCGGTAACGGCTGTCAATCACATTGAATACCTGTTCCAGTGCAAAGTCAGAGTTCCGTTCAATTCCGAGGTCATCAATGATCAGAAGGCTGTAGCGGTTTAAGCTGTGGATGAACTGATTCCTGTCTTCAAAATGCATTCCGGTAAGGGTATTCAGAATCCGGGAAAAGTTGGTCATCAGTACCGGGACGCCTTTTTCCAGAAGGGCATTGGCAATGCAGCCTGCAAAGAAAGATTTTCCAGTACCGACATCGCCCCAGATGAGAAGTCCGGAAGCGTTTGCTTTCATCTCTTCCCAGTTACTTACATAATTGTGTGCAAGTTTCATTTCCGGATTGCTGCCGTTATCTTTGGCAAAGGTGTAGTCATAAAGTGATTTGTCCTGTAAGCCGCTGGTTTTGAGATGCTCTATTTCCATTTGCTTTTCATGAAGTTTTCTCTGGGCTTCCTCCTGTTCAAAGATCTCCTGCTGGCACTTACAGCGGATGGAAGGAATAAGAACCTTTCCCTGTAATTCATGCCTGCACTGTCTTGGCGTATTGCATTTGGAACAGTAGATCAGGTGATTTGTTTCGTTAAAATATTCATCAGACTGAAGCTCTCTGTTTGGTGTGATAGCTGTTGGTTTTTCTGTAAATGTTGTCATAATGTTTCGTATTCCTCACTTTCATAATTTCGTTGCCGGGAAACAGGATGATCCTGTCTTGCCCAACGGATGATGGTAGCTGCATGGTTTTGGTATTGCTTTCCGGTAGAAGCCATATAACCGGATAAGCGTTCCATATAGTCCTGCCAGTCAGGGATTGTCTGCCGGATATTTTCCAGCTCCGTCTCTGACAGAAAAACATTTTGAAATGTTCCATAGGGTGAGCGTGGCTCTTTACTCCCTCTTATTGTTAAATGGTTCTTTTTTATCTCTTTCTTATTACTGGACAGTTTTCTGTCTGTATCAGGGAAAGAATCCTGTCTGTCAATAGGACAGTTTTCTGTCTGTCTTGAGGAAAGAATTCTGTCTGTATTGCTGAGGGTTTCTTTCGGGATTTTTACATAGATCCGATTAGGGTGTCCGGGTCCCTGCCGTTTTCGGAAGATAAGCTCTTGTTTTTCCAGTACTGCCAGAGCAGTTTTCACCGTCATCTGGCTTTTGTGGAGAACTTCTGCCAGTGCTTCAATCGTAAAGTAGAGGAACACATGACCATTTGTATCTGACCAGCCCTCATTTTTCTGGGAAAGCCTTGCACGGTCGAGCAGGATCATATAAAGCATTTTGGCAGTTTCGTTTATTTCCATGTCCAGAAGAAAACGGGGAAACATCATATAAGATGGCAGGCTTGTGTCTGCTGTCAGAAAGTCCGTCATGTGTTCACCTCCAATCACAATGGTTTATTCTCCAAGAAAATCCCAGTCTATATCACGATCCGGCTGTTCTTTTTCAGGAGCTGGAAAGGGCATCCTGATGGGGGATTCCCTTTCCAACATGCCTGCAGTCAGCCCGGACAGAAAAATCGGCAATGACTGTTTCAGGCTGTGTTCTACTGCTTCTACAATCTGTTTCACAAAAAGTTCTTCCCGTTCCCTTGTTTCCAGATAGGGATCAGCCTGAGTGCGGTAGTAGCGGTCAAAATAATCGACCAGTGCAAGGGAGATTACCTGGCTGTAAGATTTAAAATTCTGTCTGTCCATCGTCTGTAAATATTCCCAGGCTCTCCGCTGCTGGTCTTTGTCCAGATTAAATCGCAGGTTTGTGTTGCGGATATGGTTCTGCATGGCTTATCCCCTCCTTTTCAGGCTCATATAAGCCAGAGATTCATAACCTTTGGCAGTGGCACAGATATCATCAAGGATGGTAACTCGTGATTTGTCATACGCTCCAAAGTTACGGATCAGGCATCCACCGCCTCCGACCACATACAGGCGCATCAGGCCAGGATTGTATTCATATTTGCGGAGCGTGGCAAAAATATCTGTGACATACTGTCTGGCAACAGCAGTAATACAATCCAGATAAGACGCTGAAATGTCAGCGGTTCCAAACCGCAGAATCTGCTCTACGGTAGATTCTTCAATCTTTACTCCGAAGTTGTCCAGAACAGCGTTTTTAGCGGCAATCATGCATTGGTTTACGCCAAACTTTTCTGTCCAGCACCGGCTTTCCTGTGCTTTCTTATTATTGATATACAGAATGTTCATGGTTCCGTTGCCGATATCTGCAAGAAGATTTGTCCCCTTGAAATCTCCAAGTCGGTTTACGATAGCCGGATATCCCTGCGGGTAAAGGCTGCATCCCACAAAACGGAGATGATACTCTTTGCTGTTAAATCGGTAATGGACTTCTGGATTCTGGAGCAGATAGGAACGGAAATCTTCTCTCTGGTTTCTGATCCATGTCAGAGGAAGCCCGGCAGCCAGATGAACGTCTGCTTCACGGATGGAAAAGACATTCAGTTCCCTTGCAATCGCCATGAGAGTTAGAAGATAATATTCTTCGTCCATAGCTTTATCTGGGATAAATTCTTTGTGTCCTTCGCCAATCCGGTAGTAAATGCCGTTATATTCCAGAATATTCCCGGTGAAGATGGGTTCTGTTTCATAGGCTTTGATTCCGGTTGGTGTGACGGTATTTGCTGTTTTCATGTTGCCGTAGCCGTGATCTACAGCAATGATTTTTGTGTTTCTGAGTTCTCGCATAAAAAACACCTCCATTTTCGTATTGATTAATTCAGCAGGCTGTACCGGTGTGGTACTGCTTTGCTGTGAGATAAGCATACGAAAGTTGGAGGAAAAAGACATTGAGGGAAAATTGAGTTGGAATTGAAAAATAGGATATAATTTTGTAAAATAGAGCAATTTCTTTAGTTTTTTATAGCCCTGCATTTTTTTGTTATAAACGTTCATTAAATGTTGACATGTTATTATATAAATTGTAAAATTGTACAATAAAATGTGGAAAGTTGGATGGAATTTATTGAATTATAATAAAACTAATCGTACTTAACTGGCGGCTTATGTATTTGTAGAACTTAGAATAATAGAAAATTTAAAATATTATCAATTTTTACAGCTGTTGCAATGCTTTCAGTAGGAACAACAGTTTTTGCAAGTCCTTAACTGTTGTTTGATAAGGAGTGTAGTTTTATACAAATAGTGATATTATTGCAAAAAACTAGGATTTTATAAAAATAAAAAAATCAAGTCTATAGCTGTTTGAAGTGAGGAGAAAAGCGTATGAGAAATGTGTTGGCAACGGACATAAAAAACAATATTCGAAGCATTCGCTTTATTTTGGGGATTTTTCTAATCGTTTCGGCTACCCTGATGTCTGAGCATGAGATGTTGCAGAAGATCATAAATGCAGGCGGATCTGCAGAAGGACCAGGCTGGTTCGTAGCATACACCTATTGTATGAACAGCGTTAATATGCTTCTGTTTGTTCCCATTGCCGTTGCTTTTGCGGGTGGAGAGAATACGGAGGCTGAGCTGCACAGTCGTTTTTTTCTGTTCAGTTATATCCGTTCAGGGAGAAAACAGTATCTCGTAGGAAAAGCAGCAGGATTGTTGGTCTCCGGAGGTTTGACAGCTTTTTTAGCCATGGTGTTCCTTCTTGTAATCTGTATACTGAGGTTCGGTCAGTATCCTTCTCTGATTGACGGAAATTATGAGATGGCAGTGCTTGTGGGCAGAACGGCGGTAAGCTTTCTGAGATTGTTTTTAAATGGCGCTTTTTGGGCGCTAATTGGCGGTACGTCGGCTGTCATAACAAAAAATCGCTATATGTCCTATGCCGTTCCTTTTATTCTTTATTATGTCCTGACCGTATTTCAGGAGCGTTACTATCAAAAAGCATTCTTTCTGAGTCCCCGCTATTGGGCGGCGTCTATTTACTACAATGATATCTTCTGCATTGCTATATTAGCGGTTGGAAGTTTTTTAACGGCACTGATCTTTATGTGCGCAATAGAAAGAAGGTTGCGGTATGCGTGATATTAAACAGGCTTTTTGGATTGCAGGCCAGAATTTCTATGGATGGAAAAAAAGTCCGAGGATCTGGATGACCTTTATTTTGGCAGCTATATTATGTCTGATGCTGTCGGATCAGATTATTTCCCATGCGATAAAATATGAGACAATCCTTCAGGTATTCGAGCCGTTTATTTGGACATATGGGGATGCATCCTCTGTTATGCTGTCCTCCCTGCTTTTAATCCTGCTCTTTGCGGACATGCCATTTATCAGTCAGGCAACTCCGTATTGGCTTGTACGCACAAAACGGAAGATATGGCTTGCGGGTCAGATTATCTATGTGATCCTGGCGACTGTGATCTATAATATTTTTTTGGCTGTGATGCTTGGAATTATGGGAGCTCCCTTTTCCTTTACGGGAAATGTGTGGAGCGAAACAGCGGCAATGTTGGGCTATGGCGGTGGGGAGAGCATAACCGTTCCTGTTTCCATAAAAACAATGGAAAGCTCAACTCCTTATATGTGCGCAGCAATAGTGTTTGGACTTGTACTTTTATATACTCTTTTTATCGCAGTTCTCATGTTGTTTTTAAATCTGGCTGCGGGAAATATGGCAGGGGTGATCGGTGCTTTTGCAGTCAGTCTGTATGGGCTCCTGCTGAACCCAGATGTTTTCCGGAAACTGTTTCATTTTACAGAAAGTCAGGAATATAGGGCGAACGTGTTCTGCGGCTGGCTGTCTCCGTTGAACCAAGCTACCTTTCCCATGCACAGCTTTGGTTATGATTACCTGCCAGGGATCGGGATGAGCATGTTCATATTTGCAATATTAATCATAGCGCTGATCGGCTTGTCAGCCGTCCGAATTAAGGGCTATAATTTCTCTTTTACGCAGACAAACGAATAAATGGAGGGCAAAATGGAATATGCAATCAGGTTGAAGGGACTGACAAAATCCTTTCAAAAAGAAAAAGTATTAAAGAACATTACCCATGATTTTGAAAAAGGGAAGATTCATGGGATTATGGGGTTTAACGGTTCAGGGAAAACCGTAATGTTTAAATGCATCTGTGGATTTTTACAACCTGAGAGCGGCACAGTGCTCGTAGGGGGAAAACAGATCGGGAAGGAGCTGGACTTTCCAGATTCCGTAGGCATTATCATTGAAAACCCTGGCTTCTTTCTGGATCTCAGCGGTTTTGCGAATTTAAAGAGACTGGCGTCTCTGAAACACCGTATTTCCGATGACGATGTGAGGGCGACGATGCGTGCCCTAGGGCTTGATCCTCTGTCTAAAAAGAAGGTAGGACAGTATTCTCTTGGAATGCGTGAACGTCTTGGTATCGCACAGGCAATCATGGAAGATCCGGAGCTTTTGATATTGGACGAGCCTTTTAATGGTCTGGACAAGCAGGGGGCAGGAGAGGTCTGCGAGCTTTTGCGGGGATTAAAGGAACGAGGGAAGACTATTCTTATCGCAGCACATAACATGCTGGAGATCGAATGGCTCTGCGATACGATCTGTGAGATGGATGCAGGTGTCCTGACGCAGATAAAATAAAAATACGGGGGAAAGAATATGGGAAAGGTATTAATTAAATGCATTCAAACACCAATGCAGAAATATTTTTATGATCGTTCTTTGGATTCTGTAGTTATGGTGAATGATGAAGAATATCAGATATTAAAAACTGTGGAAAAGACAAAATTGGTTCCTGATGGAGTGTT
Organism: Blautia obeum ATCC 29174; assembly: GCF_025147765.1. Classification (NCBI taxonomy): domain Bacteria; kingdom Bacillati; phylum Bacillota; class Clostridia; order Lachnospirales; family Lachnospiraceae; genus Blautia; species Blautia obeum. The sequence goes on along the minus strand of NZ_CP102265.1, from coordinate 3,068,810 downwards.
AAGACGGTTTGTGAAAAGCGGATTATTGCGTGAGACTGCGATAGAAGAAATTGAGCATCCTGAGACAGAAAACTTACATTTGTTGGCAGAACATTATATGGGCAATCTGATTTTGCAGGTAACTCAGCAGTGTAATTTGAGATGCAAATATTGTGCATATTCTGGAAACTACTATAATCGTTCCCATACGTCAAATAGGATGGATTTCGAGACAGCCAAAAAAGCAATAGACTTTTATTTGAAAAGAAGCGAAAAAGCGGATCAACTTGCATTATCATTTTATGGGGGTGAGCCTCTTCTGGAATTTGAATTGATTAAGAAATGTGTTTCCTATATTTTACAACGTAAAGGGGATAAAAAAATTCTTTTTACTATGACGACTAATGGGACTTTAATGACAGAAGATGTCATAGAATTTTTGGTAAAATATGAGTTTAATCTTATGATTAGCCTTGATGGTGATAAGAAAAGTCACGATATAAATCGAAGATTTAAAACAGGAAAAGGTTCATTTGACATTATTTTAGAAAATTTGAGTAGACTGAAAGCTTACAATGAAGAGTACTATTCAAAAGTTTTGTTTAATTGTGTTATTAGTTCTTCATCAGATCTTGAAAATATATATCGATTTTATTCGGAAGAAGAGCTGTTTGAAGCAGGGACAGTGAATTTCAATTATGTAAATCCAGTTGGTTTAAAAGATGAGACATTGTCGCGCATAACACAAAAAAATTTCAGAGTACATCGACTAGCATATATAAAGATGATTTTATCTGTATTAGAGAAGCGAAAATGGGATGCACAAAGTCGATTGTTGCGAAGAGAACTGCAAGATATTGAGTTATTATATGAACAGCTACATAGTCATGTTGCTGAAGGCAAAAAAACACATCATGGTGGTCCATGCATTCCTGCAGTTAGAAGACTATTTGTGGATACAAAAGGTGAATTTTTTCCATGTGAAAGAGTTTCGGAAGAAGATTCAGAAATGTGCATCGGAAGTTTGGATTCGGGATTTGATTTTGATAAAATGAGTTTCCTACTTAACCATGGTAAGATGATTAAAGAAAAATGTTTAGGATATTGGAATTTGAGAATGTGTGCATATTGTTTGGCGCAAATTCCAAAAGATAATCAGATATTAACAGAAAATATGTTGCTACAGCAATGTGAAAACTCAAAAGAAAGTACACTTTTATTGCTATATAAATTGTGTATACTTGTTGAGTTTGGATATAAAGGAAATGAAAATTTGCAAGTATTAAAATAAAGGAGTGCATATGGAAAAATTAGTTGTGTTTCCATTAAATAATGACACAGAAATACTTATCAAGGGATTGAAAGAAAACAAATTATATCAGGTGGTTGCGGTATCCAGCTATATAGAAGATAGGAGTAGGCTTGAACTATTACAAAAGAAGAGTTCGATATATTGTAGTACAGAATTTGAAGAATGTCTTACTCGAGCTGATGCTATTGTTTTTTCAGAAAATACAATGGGATATAGTTATGACGGATACCAAAAAAGAGTGCAAATGGCATTAGACTCAGGGAAAAAGATTTATGCTGGTTTAGCACTGCTAGATAAGATTCAAATTGACAGAGATAAAGTATGTATATTACAGGAAAGTGAATTGTCAGATGAAGTTGTTTCGCCAAATAAAAAAGAAATAGATATTCCGGTAATATCAGTCATGGGATTGGGCGAAAATTGCGATAAATTCCAATTGCAAGTGAAGATTAAAAAGGTGATTGAAAAACAGGGGTATCGTGTACTGGCACTTTGCTCTAACGTTCTCGGTGGATTTTTAGGAATGGAAAATCTTCCTGGCTTTCTATATTCAAAATTCATGTCTTATCCAGAAAAGATTATTGCTTTAAATCATTGGATACATACAAAAGTAAAACAACAGGAGTACGATGTGATTCTTGTGGGTTGCCCTGGTGGTGTTTCGGAATTTGAAAAATATGAAACAAATTATTTTGGCGAGTTACCTCTGATTATTTCAAACGCATTGGATGTAGATATAGGCTTTTTGGCTTTGTATAGGTATACTGATTTGAATTATACTGTATTAAAAAATATAAGCGATTTTGTTCTAAGAAAATATAATACACCAGTGAAAGAATATATTCTTTCACGACAATTTTATAAGGCGGATCATGAATGGAAAAAGATACGGTATTATACCATGGAGGATATGAATGAAAAACCAGCGATACCTGAAAATTCTGAATATCAAGTCCTTGATATATTTGATGATACTAAAATTGAAAAAGAAATTTTGAAAATTTTGGAAGAACTTGCAAATAATATTTTTGTAATATAAGTGAGGAGATAGGATGGAAGAGCTAATTAAAAATGTGATATTGAAATACACAATGATAAAAGTAGAAAATTCAGAACAGAATCTATTGGATTTGCCTGTAGTAGAAGAGTGCTGGATATATGTGATAATGGAATTAGAGAATACATATAATTTGCCGATTATAAAATTGCTGGATGATATAAAAGTGGATGAGTTTAATTTGCAAACAATATGCGATAAATTAAATCACATACGAAAAGTAGCATTTTGAATTAGTTTATTCTATATCCGGAAATTATAATATGAAATATCATATATCTGTTTCTCTTGGCACCAATGAAGCGGAAATATTGATATTATTTTAACAGAAAGGAGGAGAACCGTATGAAGAAACTCAACAAAAATATGAAGAAAAACAGGAACACGATTGAGTCTTTTGGGTGCGTTTGTGGATGTGGTTGCCCATGTTCATATTGTGCTGCGACTTGGTTATCTCAGCATAATGCGGATGCTTCAAGAGTGGTTATTAGTAATGACAATAGCGTAATGTACTAACAAGTTATAGTTACTAGTACATAGAACAGACTGCCTTATACATTAAAATAAATAAGGTAGTCTGTTTCTAAAAAATATACGAAAACGTTAATAGTGTCAGGACGGTATTTATAAGTTAAAGAGTTTATAATTGAAGTTTCGTGAAAAAGCGACAATTCTATAAGATATATGGAGGAAAAATGAAAAAAAGTGTTCTAGCAATTATGGTAGGTGCGTTGTGTATTATTCTTTCCAGCTGTCAGGAAACACCAGAGGAGAGTTCGGTAGTCAGCAAAGTGGATGGGATTAGCGAGGCGGCTGTCTGTGAACCTCTTAAAAAAGGAGAAAAGAGAGAGACAAATGTTCCAACGCATTGGAAATTTGAAGAAAAGAAAAGCAACGACCGTGTGGTTATCCAGGCAGATATTAAGTTGGGCGAACAAAGCATTGGCAATCTTCCAGTCATAGAGATGCAAAATCACGAGTTAACGCAGGAAGAACTGAATGGATTGATTGATTATTTTACGGACGGTGAGGAACTATATATGCCACAGATGGTGACAAAGGATGCGTATCAGGAAGTGTTAGACAGGATTTCCAGCAAGGAAGGAAGTTACTTGCAATCAGCATATTCTACATCGATTGCAGGGATTCAAAACGCAACCCGAGAGGGGATGGAGCTTGCACCGGATGAAGCGTCTGCACCGGAAAAGATGGAGATAAAATTTCAAAAAAAAACAGAGGATCACGGTGTGGAAGCGGCACGGAGTTGGATGAGTACTGAATTGGAAAACACAGATACAGAGGATTATTTTACTGCAGATGTGGGCGAGGACAGGAAGGCATATATAGAAGCAGAGCGGTATAATCAGGAAATTGACAATGACAGTAGTTTTCTCTGGATGGAGGGTTCTAATTTTATAGAAGAAGAAACAATAGAAACTGAGGAAATGCAGAGTGAGTATTACAGTAGCTTTGGCATGGATACCAACGGCTATACAGAGAAATTTCATGAACTGGCAGATGCGTATCGAAAGTGCATGGACAAGATCACCTTTACAGAGGAAGATGGAAAGGAACAGGCAGAACAAGTTTTAGAGGATTTAGGTATCGATGGAATGGGCCTTGTAGATTCTGATCGTACCGTGTGGTTCCCGAATGGCGCATGTTCAGAGCGCAATGGTCTGGGACTTGGTAGTGATGCTTTGTGGCAGGGAGATCTGGATAGAGGATTACCGGGATATCTGTATTGTTTTTCGAAAAGTGTAGAGGGTATTACTTCAGTTCCTGATGGCGTGGTTGCGGAAGAAACAGTGGATAGTTATGTGCCTCCGTTCCAGGTAGAAACAATCTCTATTCTGATAACAGAGGAAGGAATTAAATATTTTAAATGGGATGGGATATCGGAAGAAGTCTGTACGGTGACGGAAAATACAAAGCTTCTGCCTTTTGAAAAAATACAGGCAAAGCTGACAGATCAGATTTTTTATTGGTATTCCGGAAAAGGCCAGTCTGCCAACGACACTACCGCACTGGAGTATGATGTGGTAAACGCAAAATTGCAGTATACTTATACCACAGCCTATCAGGAGCCGAAACACGCATGGTTGGTTCCAGCATGGATTTTTACTGTCAGGGAAAGTATTGGTGGAAATTCTCTACAGGAGCTTTCTTATGTGATCAATGCTTATGATGGCAGTGTGATTGGAGAAGCATATTAGGGTTCAGCGACACTTGAATTTTTATTGACCATAGAATTACAAGGTTTATCATGAGAATAATAAATATGCGATATTTGGCTTGGATATATAACAGGTAAGAATAGGAATAGTGCAAATGATTAAGCTCGCATTGATTGATAACGGTATACCTTATCATATGAGAAATAACAGGAATCAAAGGATTGTTCATAAATCTTTTTTGGCTTCTAAATGCGATCCAAGTGAGTATAAAGACGATAAATCATTCCATGGCGCTGTATGCGTCGGAATTATCACAAGCATATGTAGTGATATAGAATTATGGGACTTGAATGTGACTGACTCTGCAGGAACAACACAGATCACAGTTTTGCTGGAAGCTTTGGAATGGTGTATTCAAAATAAAATAAAGTTAATTCACATGAGTCTTGGAACAATCAATTATTTTGATATTAAACCCTTATGGATTCAAATAAAAAGATTACTTGATGCTGATGCGATTATAGTAGCAGCATATCATAACAGAAATATAAAGACTTATCCAGCTGCATATCCAGGTGTTTTTGGTGTCAGGCAGGATCGTTATGGTCTTTTGGGAAATGGTCAAATTCTGTTTCAAGAACAAAAAGGTTATAATATTGAGAATTCTATTATAGCAAATTTTTCGTGGAATGGGATCGTAAATCAAGCCAATAGTTATGCGGCTCCTGTTGTCACTGGACATATTGCTACATATTTAAACAGAAAGCCCACAGCAGGATTTGATGATGTTATGGACTTTTTGATGACTATAGCAACGCATAAATCTGATTATCCGGATATACTAGAAAATGTAATAAGGGATAAAACCAATATAGAGATACCGGTAATTGCCGGTATTGATTTAGATTACGAGGAAATGATACAGCTAAAAGAGATGTTTAGTCAGAACGGTTATTACGCAATAAATCTGCAGAAAAATCCTTTAGATGAAAATGTAATTCCTTTAGAATATTATGACGATTCCAATGAGTCATTGAACGATATCCTTTATACAGTATATATAGCTTATGAACCTGATATTATTCTTTTGAATCAAGAGGAAGAAATATTTGAAAGTAGTAAGGCATCAGATATAGATATGTATATTGTGCGTAAAAATAATATGTATGAATTGTATGCAGAAGATCGAATAGGAATAACTTACAATATAGAGGATATATATGAGCTTGTTTGTCAATATTTTGCTTAACGAATAGTGAGGATGGCAATTGGATATGAGAGAAAATGGGAAAACATGGTATCGAATTTGTAAAATGTTGTGTGAATATAAAAAGTATTTTCCAGGGATTATCTGTTGCCTTTTGGGTTCATCATTCATAACGTTTATACACCCACTGCTTATAAGACAAATAACAGATTGTGGTATATTGCAGAAAAACATGAAATACATTCTTTTATTTTCTGTTATATTAATAATAATTTCTTTAACCCAGCAAGAGTTAAATATAATCCAAACAAAATTATTTTCAAATGTACATAATCAGTTTACACATTCTCTCTATAAAAAGACTTACTGGAAAATCAATAGGATGAAAATACAGTATTTTGCTGAAAGAGGAAGTGCAGAGATTATAAATACAATTGGTATGGATATTGATAATGTGTCATCTGTTGTGGATCAGATTACTCAGTTTTCTATATCATCAATTCTCCAAATAATAGGAGGAGTAGTTGGGCTGTCCTTATTAGACTGGAAATTAGCAATATTGATAGAAGCAATTATTCCACTGAAATTTATAATAGTGTCCTATTGTGCAAACAAGAAACGGGAAGTGTTTGAACAGTGGATTGAGGATAAACGAAAGTTTATGAGTTGGTTTGCCGAGTGTATAAATGGAATTCATGAAATGAAGCTCTGGAATCTGTTTCAGGTAAAAAAATCTCAATTTGAAGGTCTGCAAAAAGATTTGATGGATTCATATAAAAAGAACGCAATGCTAGATGAATATAGTACTGTCAGTGTTGTAGTAATAGACACGGTTGTAAATGCGTTATTATATATATTAAGTGGGCTTTTTATAATAAAAGGAGAATTCACTATAGGCGGAGCATTTGCTTTTATTACATATAGTGCATATGTTGTAAATCCAATTTCAGCATTGATAAACATTAAATATTATTTTGCGCAAATTGAGCCATCGGCAAAACGTCTTTTTGAGTTATGGGGACAACCGGAAGAATTGGAAATGAAATTATGTGAAATGAAACCTGAGAAAATTTATCAAGATAGGGATATGGTTTTTGAAGTAAAAAATCTTGTCTTTGGTTATGAACCAGGACACCCTATTTTAAATGGTATTTCACTATGTGTAAAAAAAGGGGAACGAATTGCGATCGTAGGAGAAAATGGAAGTGGCAAATCAACACTTTTGAACCTTTTGGCGGGATTCTACCGGCCACAAAAAGGAATAATAAAATTGTATGGAGCTCCTGTGGAATTGATGGATATACAAGATATGAGAAATAGAATTGCGGTTATAAGCCAAAGACCATATCTATTCCAAGGGACTATAGAGGAGAATGTTAATATCGATGGAAAGGCGTCAAGAGATGCAGTTGTTGAAGCATGTAGAAAAAGTGGTGCTTTAGGTTTTATTGAAAAATTGGATCATGGATTTGGACAAAAAATTGGACAAGATGGTGCAAAACTTTCTGGAGGAGAAAGACAAAAGATAGCTGTAGCTAGGGCTCTGCTGAAAAATGCAGACATTTTACTTATGGATGAGGCTACAGAAGGATTTGATGTTGAATCAAATGAAGCTTTACGTGAGTTATTACATAGTGAATTAAAAAATAAGACTATCGTTTTTATTACGCATAAGTATAAAGAACTGGAAAGTGTTGATAAAGTATATCGCCTTTCAAAAGGAATTTTAGAATTGGTGCGGAGTTAGAGATATAAATTTCTAATAGAACTGAGCCACTATGCATTTGACATATTGTATCAAACAGTAGGTTGATGACGAGATGATTGTAATGTATCGCAGATTGAACAAGCAGAGGAGCATATTTACAAGTTCTCAGGCATTGATGAAGGCAATATACCTAGACTATAAAAAATTTGAGATAGGAGGAGCGAAAAGTGTCAAAAAAAGAAAAGTGATCCTTATGTAAACGCTCCATGTCTAAGAAAAAATGGAAATGGACAAGCGCCTAGTCTTGGAGTGTATCTCAAAACTAGGCGTTTACATTATTGAGGCAATATATTTTACAAGTGTTTGTAGGAACCGTTAGTGCTTGGTGAGAAGAATACTTTTTGCCAGAGCAATTCCAGCTTGTGGATACAATTCTTGAATTGCTTGATATTTTTCTTCAATCAATTCGGGTTCGTCTGCCCATATATCCTCATAAATTTTCAAGGCTTTTTTAAAATGGGTTTTCGCTTGCGAAATATTTGCAGTGATCAGGCAGATACTTCCAAGGGATTCCTGTACCTGGGCATAATCCAAACAGTGGTTTGAATTATATTCTTTGATAATCTGTGCTAATTTCTGAAGAGCAGACAGGGCAAGGTCAGGTTCTTGTATTTCAATTAAGAGGACAGCATAATTATTAATCTGAGGAATACTGTCATTAGTATAAAGAAGCTGGTATTGTTGTAAAAGAGAGATACCCATTTTCATGTGCCTTTTAGCGAGATCAAGTTGTCCGTTGATTCGGTAAAGCCCTCCAAGATTGGAATGGAGGTTGGAAACCAGGTGGGCATTTTCTTTTGTGGTTTCTTTTATTTGAGCAAGTGCTTCTTTTTCTAATTTTATCGCTTTTTCTGTTTTGGGTTCCAGAGTTGCCTGATAATCCAATAGTAAGGCACGGTCAGATGCAGTCCCGTAAGTATTTGCTTTTATAAAATGCTGTAGTTCCTGGATGATTTTTTTCATACCCTTTTGATAGTGGTACTTCTCCATATATGGAAAAACATCTTCTAAAAATAACAGGTATTGGGGAATATCGTCCTTTTCAATGAAAAGCATGATGTTTTCTACTGTTTGAAATAATTTTTTATAATAGCTAACTTCAATGCCATGCATCAAACATATTTTTTGCAGAGAATCCAATAACGTGTGGCAGCTTGTAACAGAAGGTGCGGTCTCGGAAACTGCAATTTCCTGAATCATTGGATGCAGAGAAATAGTATGCCGGAGACTTGACTGTACAAAACCTGTCTCGATCAGATCATTCACGTCATTTAAAGTAGGCAGCTCCAGCCATTTGGAAAATATACGGGCAGAAATACCAGATGAAGGCATAAAACACATATTGCACATAATATCCTGCTGTTTCCGTGATAAGGAGTATAACGAAAACAGGGTATGGATATGGTTGTAATAGGTGGCTTTTTTGCTCTGACCATCTTTCATTACTTTAATCTTATCTTCATTATGAAGAGAAGCCTTTTCCTCTTGAAGTTTTATCAATAATTGCTCTGGAGTTAAAATTCCATTTTCCAGAAGTTTGGCTGCCAGTTCGACAGCAAAAGTATGGTAGTGTACAGTTTCTATGATTTTTTCTACGATTGCCCGGTTTTCCTCTGCTTCTGAATAAAATACAGATGTCAGTTGAAAAAGAGTGGGTATATCTTTCAGTTCTTTTAATTGAAAACTACAGTATTCAGACAGTTGGCTTCTGGTTGTAAATAAAACCCGGCAACGGTATTTTAATACGACTGACAGGCAACTGTCCTGTGTGGATGTGACATTAAAATTGTCTATGATCAGCAGTGTATCAGATTTCAAAGAGCGTAAGAAACGGTTATGTCTTTGAAAACGTTCCTGCTCACTGATTTCTGGTGGATCATCAATAAAATCCATGTCTACAATATCTTGATATAGATTACCGGTGTATTCCATATAGAGAATATTGGTGTACTGTTTTCTGTATTGCTTTGCATAGGCTTTAGCAAGCTCGCTTTTTCCAATTCCGGCAATTCCATAAAGAAATATATGTCGGTTCTCTTCAAACAAAGTATGGAGTTCATCCAGTTCTTCTTCTCTTCCTAGAAAATGACGGCATGGTTTTGGGACTTCGCTGTCCATAATGTAATCCAGAACAATCGGAGATAGAACACCTCCTGCAATCAGTTTTTGATTTCTTGTATCACGTTTAATAAATTGCCGTTCCATACCAAAAGAAAGTACTTTTGCTAAAAACAACAGCCTTGAATCAGAAGGTTTATATAGAGATACAAGTTCCTGCTTTTTTGTATCCGAAATCGTATCGTCCTGTATGAATAACGTGTAAATGTCCTGTATAACCATGTTGCAGTCTGCCATTAAGGGAAGTAAGTTCCGCTGAATGGTTGTTGCCAGTTTTTTCTGATTGCTGGGTTTTGCATAATATGAGGTTATTTTGGGACTGATTTTTGCTTGTCCGGTTATCCAGCGGCAAATTAGACCATTATCCATAGAAAAATCTTCATTTATCGGATCATTCATAAAATCTTCAAATAATTCGTATAAAAAATCAGGTTGGTTCATCTGATTGCTTTCACTGATTTGATTTTTTAGGCATGTGCTAATAGAAGAAAAATCACATCGTTCCAACAGAAATCCCTCCTTTGGTTTTCGTGTTTTATATTCTTAAAGTCTTTTTATTATAACACGAACAAATGTTCCGGACAATAGGAATTGATACTGTATAGGAAGAAAATGAATCTTAAAAACTCAATCTGCGGTCAATTTCAATTCAATGTGATTGGTGCAGAATAATTTTAGAATGTAATCAGGCTTTCGAAAGCCGAATTCAATTCATACAGAACTTTTGTACAATCCTGCCGGCATAGGATGTAGAGAGAACTGTATGCTGAAGGAGGCATATAGCATGAATACGTTATTTGATTCTGTAGAAGTTCTGGATACAAAAAAAGAAATCCAAAAAGAGAATGTAAGCTATGAACATGCAGGATATCAGATTCGAGTGCATTTTAATGGGGAAAAGACATTGATCCAGTGCATTCAGAATCTTACTGAACGAAAAATTGCAGGTTGATTTTCTTAAGTTCTTGTTGTAAAATAAAGACAATTAAAGACAATGACTACGCAAGACCGATGAAAAGAGGGATAGAATGTATCAGGCAGGAATTTATTGCCGAATTTCCATTGAAGAGCAAAATAAAGAGGGTGAATACAGCAATAGTATTCACTCTCAGATTCAGATGGCAAGAGATTATATTGCAGAGAATAAAGATATTGCAGAGAAAAAAGTTTATGTAGACGATGGGGCTTCTGGAAGTAATTTTGAAAGAACTGAATTTCGGAGGATGCTGGCAGATATTGAGCTTGGTGTTATCAATATGGTGATTTTTAAGGACGTATCTCGACTTGGAAGAGAACATATTGATACCAACTATTATCTAGGCAAATATTTCCCGGAGAAACAGATTCGGATTGTTTCGATTCTGGATAATTATGATTCAGCCGTTGGAACTTATGATGAAATGTTAGAAATAAAAACTTTGCTGAATGATATGTATTTGAGAGATACATCCAGAAAGATTAAGACAACGATTCAGACCAAAAGAAGTATGGGCGAATATACTCCGAAACAGCCCCCCTTTGGATATGTGAAAAGTAAAACAATTCATAATCATCTGGAAATTGATCCTTATGCAGCCGAGGTTGTTCGAAGAATTTACAGAATGTATCAAAATGGATTTGGCTGTACGGTTATTTGCAGGACTTTGAATGAAGATGAAATCCCTTGTCCCGCAAAATATAAAAAGGAAGTTTTAAAAACCAATTATGTATGGGATTCGGGAAAAGGTCTGTGGACATCGTCTACTGTAAGTGGAATTTTAAAGAATCCGGTCTATACTGGGGCGGTTGTGATTCGGAAACATGAAAGACCGTCTTATAAGCTGAAATACAAAAAGGCAATTCCCCTGGAAGAAATGGAGCTGGTGCCGGATGCACATGAGGCAATCATTTCTAAAGAAGAGTTTGATAGGGTTCAGCAAATAAGAAAGGGGCGCAGAGTTTCCTATTTTGATAAAAACAATGAACCACATAAATATGTGGGACTGCTCTTTTGTGGGAAATGTAAAACAGCCATGCGAAAACGTTATCTGGCATCTCATAAAGACTATGACGGATATATGTGTGGTTTTCATCAGAAGCAGGGGCAGAATTACTGTGAGCTGAATCATATTACATTTGAAAAGCTGGATGAACTGGTTGTATTTGCAATCAACCAGCAATTGAAACAGATGAAGATGGATATGAAGAATCTGGAAACTCAGATCAGACAGAAACAGCCGGAACTGGATGGTAAAATTGCAAAATTGCAGGCAAAAATAGAAAGAAATCTGGAATACCGGAAACGAGCATATGAACAGTTTATGGATGAAGTACTTTCCAAAGAGGAATATCTGGAATTAAAACAGATGTATGAAACAGAGAATCAGAAATATCAAAAAGAATTATCAGAACTGAACCATGAAGAGCAAAGGCAGCGGGCGGCGGTCAATGAAACAAAGATATGGTTGGAGCACTTTAATCGCAGAAGAATAACGGTAAAGCAGCTTACCAGAGAAGCGCTTGTGGAGTTAGTTGATAAAATTTATGTATATCCAGAGCAGAAAATAGATATATATTTTAAGTTTGCTTCAGTAGAGAGTTCACCAGATAGAATACTTGAGAAAGATGGGGTGATATGATGTATCAGATGGGTGTATATTGTCGTCTGTCGAAGGATGATGGAGAGAATAAAGTTAGTGAGAGTATTGAAAATCAGATGAAACTGATTCGTGAGTATGTGACTAAATCAGAGGATCTGGAAATCGCAGATATTTATATTGATGACGGTTATTCGGGGCTTTATTTTGCGAATAGACCGGAATTTCAGCGGATGATGGAGGATATCTACAAAGGGAAAATTCAAGGCGTTATTACGAAAGATATTTCCCGGCTTGGGCGTGAACATATTGAAACCAGTAACTATATTGAGCGTGTTTTTCCATCTTTGGGTGTGCGTTATATTGCAATTTTGGATGGCGTGGATTCTGTTCATCACAGTAATGAAGAATTGGCACAGTTTAAGACGTTGTTTAATGATATGTATAGTCGTGATATATCTAAGAAAATCAGAGGTGCATTGACCGCCCAGAAGAAACGGGGACAGTTTATGTCTGGGTTTGCCCCATATGGATATGTAAAAGATCCGGCAGATAAGCATCATTTTCTTGTAGATGAAGAAGCAGCTAAAGTGGTACGGAGAATCTTTTATATGAGTTTGGAAGGATATTCCAGGGATGGTATTGCAAAGAAACTGAATCAGGAAGGAATTCTGACACCGTCAGAGTATAAGAGAAAGGTGCAGGGATTGAAATATGCCAATGCATTAGAAAAAGCGGGTGCAAAGGGCTGGGCATATCCTACGATCAATGTAATTTTGCGAAACAGAGTTTATACAGGGGCTATGGTACAGCATAAATCAGAAAAGATATCCTATAAAGTGGAAAAGTATCAATATATTCCAGAGGAACAGCAGTATATTGTGGAAGGAATGCACGAAGCAATTATTAGCAAAGATACTTTTGAGCAGGTACAGGAACTTATGAAGAAAAGAACACGGACACCGGGATTTAATAGCGAAGTGAGAAAGGTAAATCCATACGCAGGAATTATTGTTTGTGGAGATTGCGGATATAATTTCCAGAGGGTTACTTGTCGGGACGGTTATGAGTGCGGTACCTATCACAAAAAAGGAAACACAGTTTGTTATTCTCATTTCATTAAAAAAGAAGTATTGGATTCTATTGTAAAAAATGAAATCCAAAGACAAGCGGAACTGGCACTGAAAGAAAGTGATAAGGATGAAATATTAAAAGTAGCAGATAGGAAGAAGGAGGTGCAGAGACGATGTGCAGAAGCAGACCAGCAGATTGAACGGTTACAAAAAGAACTTGCGGCTGTCCAAAAGTATAAAAAGAAAACTTACGAAAATTATGTAGATGGTGTTCTGGATAAAGAAGAATATCTCTCCTATAAGGCAGAATATGAAAAGCAGGATAAAGATATCAGGGCGAAGATTCAGTTGGCAGAACAAGAGAAAGACAGCTTTGGAGAGGCAGAAGAATCTTATGAAAACTGGATAGAGAAATTTATCAAGTATGGAACATTATCCGAAGTGACAAGAGAAATTGTGACAGAATTGATTGAAAAAATTGTTGTGAATGGAGATAAGAGCATTGATATTGTATTTAAGTATCAGTCGCCTTATCCGGTAGAA